>JAISQH010000157.1 GCA_031274385.1 Planctomycetaceae bacterium
TTTCTCTTTTTTTCATCTCCCCGATTCATTTTATTGATCGGAAAGAGTAAAATAGTGCCAGTTTCGATTTTTTGCTCTGTTTTTCCCAACCGCCATGACATTTCAACTGCCATTTTGTCGCAAGATTTTTTTCCTTGCCGTTATTTTTTTGCCGTTAGCAGGTTGTCCCAAGCCGCAATCTCCCCAGCCGAAACCTCTTACGCTGGTGCAGGAAAAAGCGGAACACTTGGCAATTAAACAACTTAAACTCGATAACACGGAAATCGGCGACAATGATTTGAAAAAAATTGTTGCCGAGAATCCGAATCTTATCGAACTGACACTCACCGGCACAAAAATCACCGACGACGGAATGGCATATTTAACGCAACTTCCGAAATTGAAAAAGGTTCGGATCAGTAAAACAGCAATCACCAACGCCGCAGCCGAAAGTTTGGTAAAAATAACCACGCTGGAAGATATTGACCTTAGCCAGACGGAATTTGGCGATGACGGACTTGCCGCGCTGAAGTTGTTGCCGAATCTGAAACGGCTAAATCTTTATACAACAAAGATTTCCGACTCAGGTCTTGATGCGTTGAAAGATTGGGCGTCGGCAAAATCGGTTGTTTGGTTGAACATTGACAAATGCCCGCTGACCGATGCCGCAATTCCAAAACTTTTACCACTGGAAAATCTTGAATGGCTGCATCTTGGTCGAACGGAATTAACCGATACCGGTCTTGATGATTTGGCGAAACTCAAGACGCTCAAAGAAGTTTCGATTACGAACACGAAAGTTTCCAAAGAAGGCGTTAAAAAACTCCAAACCGCGTTGCCGGATTGCAAAATCAATGAAAACGCAGGGGAAAACGGAGGAGAAAAGAATGCCGCGCCGTAAAAAAAATTCGTTTCTGATCGAAGTTCTCGACGAGCAGGATTATTTCGTAGTCGATCTCGAAAAAATTAAGTCGATTTGCGAAAAAATTCTGGACGATTTTACAATTCAAAGCGGCAAACTCGGTGTCATTTTGGTTGATAGCGATACGATTCATCAATATAATCGGGATTTTCTGAAACACGATTACCCGACTGATGTGATTAGTTTTCCTCTTGTGGATCGCCGGCTCGAAGGACATCTCGAAGCGGAGATTCTGGCGTGTACTCAGGTCGCTCAGGATCGGGCACCGGAATTTGGCTGGTCGCCGGAGGAAGAGTTATTATTGTACATTGTTCACGGAACATTACATCTTGTCGGTTTTAATGACACCACCCCGGAAGCCCAAACAATAATGCAACAAAAAGAACGCGACTACCTCGCCCATCTCGGAATTACTGTCCCAAAATGGAACCTCGACGATTGGGATGAACCGATAAGCGAAAATTAACAAGCAAAAATTCAAACTGATGGCAACCAACAAAATCATACTCGGCGACAATCTCGAAATACTCAAAAAAATCGAAGATAATTCGGTGGACTTAATTTATCTTGATCCGCCATTTTTTAGTAATAAAAATTACGAAATTATTTGGGGCGACGAAGGTGAGATTCGTAGTTTCAAAGATCGTTGGGCTGGTGGTATTGAACATTACATTGCTTGGCTCAAAGAACGTGTTTATGAAATGTATCGGGTTTTGAAACAAACCGGTACGTTATTCCATCATTGCGATAGGCACGCAAACGCTTATATTCGTGTCGAAATTTTGGATAGAATTTTTGGACAAAATAATTTTATCAACGAATTTATTTGGAAACGAAGTTCTAATCGTTCCAGTATTTCAAAAGCAGCGAGAAAAAATTACGATACCATCTTTTTTTATGCCAAGTCGAAAAAATATACCTATAACCAACTCTTTATGGAACTTTCGGCAACGTCAAAAGACCTGTACAAAAACAAAGATAAACACGGGTTCTATCAGACAGTACCATTGTTAGTCAGTGGTAAACGCAAAGGAGAAACAGGAAAAATATGGAAAGGTATTGATCCCAATAAACAAGGACAAGAGGGAATGCACTGGGTTACAACTCCCGACAAATTGGATGAGTACGAAAAACAAGATTTAATTTATTTTCCAAAAAATGGTAAAACACCGCGATTGAAATATTATTTAAAACAAAGTCCCGGTGTTCCATTAAGCGAAGTGTGGGATGATATACCGTTGGTTCAAGGTAACGAGCGTATCGGTTATCCGACACAAAAACCGGAAGCATTATTGGAACGTATCATTAAAGCATCAAGTAATAAAGGCGATCTCGTTCTTGATCCTTTTGTCGGAGGCGGAACAACAGTTGCGGTAGCGGATCGATTGGAACGTAAATGGATTGGTATTGACCAATCCGTACAAGCAGTAAAAGTAACAGAATTTCGATTACAGAGACAACAAGATTTATTCAGTAATCCGTTTACCGTACAACTTCATAAATACGACTACGACACATTACGTTACGCGGATTCTTTTGAATTTGAGGAATGGATCGTACAGCAGTACGGCGGGACGGGCAATGTAAAACAACGCGGCGACTACGGAATTGACGGCAGAATGTCCGATAACACGCCGATTCAGGTGAAACGGAGCGACAATGTCGGACGGAATGTTCTCGATAACTTTATGTCTGCAGTACGCCGCTTCGACAAGGCGTTACTCGAAAAGAACCGGAAAGAAAAAAAACCTGTTGGTCATCTTATTGCGTTTTCGTTCAATAAAGGTATCAAAGAGGAAACTGCCCGGCTCAAAAATCAAGAAGGAATTATTCTCAAACTTGTTACAGTGGAAGAAATCGTTCCGATTGCGAAAAAGCCGACGATTGCAATTGAGGTTAGCGAGAAATCCCGTGACGAAAACGGCATTTGGGATATCGAATTGACGGCAACCGGTCATAGTGATGCCGGAGTTGAGTTTTACAGTTGGGATTGTTCCTACGATCCTGAGAAAGGTTTCAAACCGTCACTGATGATCGACAAGGAAGGTCGGCATCGGCATCAATTCAAAGCCGGATTGCATCACATCGCCGTAAAAGTCGTTGACAATGACGGTCTCGAAAGTGTCGAAGTCATTAAATTGCAAGTCAACGGAAAAATTAAAAAAACACTTTAACAATAATCGCAACATTTTGTTGCGGTTTTTACACCAACATTATTTTAATCAACGATGGCTAAAGAACAAAAATCGAACGAAAATAAAAGACACAATGGCAAAAAGTCCGGACGGCGGTTCGGAAAACGGCGGGAGAATTACGTTGATTCGTTCCGTTGGGGTTTTGTCGAAGGGGAAGATCGGGAAGATGTCGGTCCCGACGATGAGTTGTATTTCGGTGAACCGGAGGATTCCAAAATCTTGGAGAAACCGAAAAAAACCGAACATTCCAAACCGCAGCGATCTAAAAAATCTGCAAACCGGACGTTGGCGGCAAAGAATAATGAAACAAAGGAACCGTTGACAAAAACGGTAAAAAAACCGGACGGAAAAAACAATCGCACTTATCGAAACGATAAAATGGCGGTTCAATTACCGATTTCTGATCTTCCGTTGTTTGATAGTGATAATGACAATGACAATGACGATGATGATCTCAATCTTCCGAGTTACGGTCGGACTCCTGTTCCGAAGGATAACGAACTGCCGCAAGTCATTCCGTCACAAAAAATAGACAAAAAACATCGTGACGCGAACCAGCCTCCCCAACCGCAGGTTCAAACTAAATCGAATATTGTTCCGGTAATACCGCCGGCGTCGCAATCCGTTTCGTTGAGAGCGAGAAAAGAGCAAATGGTTTGGGATCCTGATAAGAGAGAATATGTTCCGCTTATTATTCCTGAAAAAATACCGGACAAAAAACAGACTCCACCGGTTGATCGTCAACCGGTTCCGAAAAACGAACGAAATTCTGCAACCGAATTGCCGAAAATAAGCAATACGGAAAAAGAACCGATTTCGGTACGAAAAAAGAAAAAGCGTTCGCGCAACAAATTGAAATCGACCGTTTCCGTTTCACCTCAGGAATCCCGGCACGAAAAAAAACCGGAAATCCCTCCCGCCGTAACGGAAAATAAAACCGATATTAAAACAAACGCCGGAAAAACCGCAACGCAACAACAAGAAACCGAAAAAGACTCTTTTCGTTCAAAAAATCATCAGGAATTTCGCGAAGAACGGCAACAAGAGACTTATCGTTCGGTTTCTCAACATCGCGGCGACATCCAACCGTTGGTTGAATCAAAAAATCCCGATCCGGCTGATATTGAGGCGGAAGTCAGCGGTTTTGCCGAACTTGGTGTTTCTGAAACAATGTTGGACGCCTTAAAAATTGTCCGTTATTTAGAACCGACACCGATTCAGTCGGGCGTTTTCAAACAAGTCAAAGCCGGTACCGATCTCATGGGACAGGCTCAAACAGGAACAGGCAAAACCGCTGCGTTTTGTATTCCGATTATTGAAGGCGTTGAAGAGTGTCCGCCGGGCAATGATCCTGTTGCGCTAATTCTTGTCCCGACACGGGAGTTGGCGGTTCAGGTTCGTGATGAGGCGGTGCGTCTTGCTTACGGGCGTGATATACGAATGACCGCTTGTTACGGCGGAAAACCGCTTGCCAAACAAATTGCAAGACTTCGTGATGGCATTGACGTGATTGTTGGAACACCGGGACGAATTCTCGATTTGATGAATCGCCGTGCTTTATCGTTGTCTCATCTTCGTTGGGTTGTTCTTGATGAAGCAGACCGAATGCTTGACATTGGTTTTCGTCCCGATATTGAGAAGATTTTGAAACGAACACCGCCGGAACGCCAAACTTTATTGTTTAGCGCAACACTTCCTCAGCCGGTTGTCCGACTTGCCGAAAAGTACATGAAATCGCCGGAAGTTCACGATTTTTCGAACAAGGGACTTGCTGTTGAAACTATTGAGCAATTTTATGTTACAGTTGATCCTGAACGAAAATTCGATGCGTTGGTTTATCTGTTGAACGAACAGCAGCCGAATCAGGCGATTATTTTTACACGAACCAAACGCGGGGCGGATCGTTTGGCAAGACTTCTTGCGAAGCAGGTTGAAAGTTTGGCTGCGATTCACGGCGATTTGGCGCAGGGTGAACGTGATCGGGTGATGACACAATTTCGTGCCGGAAAATTGCGGTATCTTGTTGCGACAGATGTTGTGGGACGCGGCATTGATGTATCGGGAATTTCGCACATTATCAATTACGACATTCCGGCTTTTTGTGATGATTATATTCATCGGGTCGGCAGAACCGGACGGATGGGACGGGAAGGCGTTGCTTATACCTTCGTTACCGTACAAGAAGGTTCGGAACTGACACGAATCGAAATGCGCATCGATAAACTTTTGAAACGAGCCGATTTGAAAGGCTTTGAATCATTCACCAAACCGAGTGATCCGAACGTAACTCCGGACGAAGAATCATCGCAGGAACCCAAACCGGTCTATGGAAAACATGTACGAAAAATCCGCCGGGCATTGTGATTTGCATTACAAATTTTACAATTTCAATTTTTTTATTTTAATCAACACGCTTTCAGACACCAATTTTACGGGATGGATCGGTATGACGTATTAAAAAGGTTGGCTCGGCAATGTTCAAAGAGACCGGTCTCGAAAAATTTTCCGAAAGAGGAAAATCAACAACTTGCCAACCAAATCAAAGATTGGTTGAATCGGTACGAAAACGATGGCGACATTAAAAGCCGTGACGAAGTTCGCATGCTTCGTGATTTTTTGTTACTTCACGAAGCGGCTTCAAAAGGGACTGTTTTTGTTCAAAAAACTCAGCAAGAATTTCGTTATTACCTTGTTATTGATACGAATATTTTCTTTCACGACGAAGAGATTCTGAGCCGATTGGACGATCATGATATTTTTGTTCTGCCGCAAATTGTTCTCGATGAATTGTGCAATCGGGCTAAAAATAAAGATCATAACGGAAAGAAGTCGCAACGAATATTGACTCATATCCGTCAATTTCCTGCGAACCGCATGTTGAAAACTCATGTTAGCCGAATGGATGCACGCCAATTGTTGTTACCATTTCCTGTTGTAACAAAAAATGACAATTGCGATCATCAGATTCTTGCGGTTAGTAAACGGCTTCTGACTGAAAAGAAACCGGCACAACTTCTTTCCAATGACACTGAGTTACGAAAAAAGGCAACGCAATTAGGGATTCCTACTCTTTCGCTTCGGGAATTTCTCGCTGATTACTAATGACTGAAAAGCGAAGTAACTGTCTATTTTGTTTTTTTAAGGATTGCGCGCAAAGACGCAAAGAAATTCAAGGTTTGTTTTAACTTGTTGTGTTTTGACCGTGTTCATTATTATTTTACTCAAAGATGATTTTTATAACTTCATGTTATAAAAAAATTTGTTTTATTTTTTTCGTGAAATCTCGTGTTTTTCGTGGTAGAATCTCACAAATGGATAACTTGATGCGAAAAAGATGTCCGTTTGATTCTTTGCGTCTTTGCGCGCAAAATAAAATAGACAGTTACAGAAAATTTATTCTTTTGAAAAACGGTTTTTGCGCAAAATATGATGATAATGTTGCGCAAAACGATGAGCTTCGTCACGGACGTATTGCAAAAGGCGCAAGGCAAAAGAATGGCGGCTCAATTTCAGCGGTTCCGTTTGATTCGGTACATAAACTTCTTCTTCCCGTTTTGCCAGCGAAAGGACAAAACCCGGTTGGAGCGGTGTTTTGGACAACGCCGTAAGAACCGAATGTAACTGCCCTTTACCGCCATCAATGAGCAAAAGATCTGGCGGCGGATGATCGGCTTCATTGTGAGAAAATCGCCGTGTTACCACTTCTGCCATGCTGGCAAAGTCGTCAATTCCCCGTACCGTTTTAATTTTGTAACGCCGATAGCCCGGCTTGAACGGCAAACCGTCAATAAACTGAACTAAACTGGCAACCATGTCGGTTCCGCCAAGATGAGCAATGTCAATTCCTTCGATGATTCGCGGAATTTTTTCCAATTTGAAAATTTTCTGAAGCCCCAACACGCCGCGCCGCGGATCCACCATAAATGCTTCCGGTTGAATATTCGTATCGATTTCGCCGCGCTGATTAAGTGTTTCAAGATTGTGAATCTGATCACGGAGTTCGGCAGCCAGTTCGTATTGACGTTGTCCGGCAGCATCCTGCATTTCACGATGAAGATCGGCAAGCAATGATTTCTTTTTACCTTCGAGAAACCGAACCAAACGGTTTATATTTTTACGATATTCCTCCGCTGTGATACGAAAATTGCAAGGTGCGGAACATTGATGAATCGAATGTAAAAGACAAGGGCGAAACCAACGCCAACGCTCGTCATCTGTACGTAAATCAAGTGTACAACTTCGAAACCTGAAAATCTTTTGCAAAACAAGAATGGCACCGCGCAAACCGGAAGAATTAGTGAACGGTCCGAAAAGTTTAACACCGTGATCTTTGGGTGTTCGGGTTATTTCGACACGCGGAAACGGTTCCCGTGTTCGGATTTGGAGATAGGGAAACGTTTTTGAATCTTTTAAATCACGGTTGTACTTCGGTTGAATATCTTTGATAAGCCGGGCTTCAAGTAACAGAGCATCAACTTCACTTTCCGTTTCGATAAAATCAATGTCGCGGATTTCGGGAATCAACGGAGCGGTTCGGGCGTCTTCAAGTGCCGTTTTGTGAAAGTAGGAGCCAGCCCTGTTACGTAAATCTTTCGCCTTGCCGATGTAAATCACACACTCCGCACCGTCCTTCATCAGATAAACGCCGGGACGATGCGGAAACATCCGCACTTTTTCCGCCACCGGAAAATCATTTGATAAATGATCTGATAAATCATTCGATAAATGATCTGATAAATTGTCCGGTTCTGATTTCAATAAGTCATCCATGAACCTGATTCAAACTGAATAATGTAACAAAACAATCGTTTTTGAACCTTTTACTATACTCACTGCATTGCGAAATAAGCACGGCGGAACCGGCATTTTTTATAAAATATAAATATAAAATAAAAGTGCCGGTTTATTGCCGCCGTGCTGTTACAGATTTGTGACAATCTTGCAGGAGTTGTCAGGCAAACGGATTATAAACGCCTTGTTTGGCGACACTGCCTTCGTAAAAACCATCGGCATCGGGCATTACCGGCGGGTTGGCGTTCCAATCCCAAACGCCTTCCGGCGGCATATCGGTATGACCTTTCTCAACGGCTTCGTCCCATTTGACGATTTTTCCTGAAAACGCGGCATAACGACCAAGTACTGCCGTCATAGTTGAATGGGCACCGTACCACCCATCGTTCCGCTTGATATTTTCACGAATATTCTTGGCATGAACTTTATGTTCATAAGCGAACTGCCCCGAATTAACACCGGTTGTGAAAAGTTCCTTGCCGGAGAAATCGTTGAGCCAACCTTTTCCGCCCGCTTCCGAACCGCCGGCTCCTTTGGTTCCGTGTACGAATTGGTTGACGGCATTGAAAGTGTTCCCGATATGCCGACATTGGCTGAACATTTTGGAACCATCGGCGAACGTAAATTCGACAAAGAAATGATCCCACGCCTGACCATGCCGGTTGCACTGACCTTTGTTTTTCTGGTACCAAGCATCCCAAGCGGCACGATCCGCGAATGGCGGCGCACTTCGGCGTAATTCTTCCGGGCAAGCCTGATTCTGACGACCGCCCATCGCGTTGGCTTCAACCGGATGACACATGACATCGCCTTTGCTGTGCATCCAGAGTCCCATGTCGAGATTGTGAACATGTTGTTCGGTGATATTGTCACCGCAAAGCCAGACAAAGTGATACCAATTTTTCATCTGGAACGACATTTCACTTTCACCGGGATCACGATGCCGACACCAAATACCGCCGCCATTCCAGTACACTCGCGTGAACGAAATGTCACCGATCAAGCCGTCGTGAATTTTACCGATCCAGTTTTGAAAACCCTGATCGTAACGCCGTTGAAGACCGACGGTTACTTTGAGATTTTTTTCGTCGGCAATTTTGTTTGATTCGATGAGGCTGCGGAATCCGGCTGCATCGACACAAAGCGGTTTCTCCATAAAAACGTGAACGCCTTTTTCGACGGCGTAACGATAATGGAGCGGTCGGAAACCGGGCGTTGTTGCGATCAACACCTGATCACCGGGGCTAAGGCAATCAATGGCTTTTTTGAAACCGTCAAAACCACCGAAAACCCGATCTTCAGGCAGATCAATTTTGCCTTTGTACTTATCTTCGCCTTCTTTTCGCAAGGCACCGGCTTGGCGTTTGGCAGTTCCTTCGAATGCGTCGGCGATCGCAACGAGTTTAACGTTATCGCCGACATCCAGACGTTGTCGAATTGCGCCGCTGCCGCGTCCGCCACAACCGACCAATGCCAATTTAATCTGGTCATCTCCGGCGGCGTAGGCACTGCGTCCGACGGAAAGTCCGCCAATCAGAGTTGTTCCGGCGGCTAAAGCACCGGAAGTTTTGAGAAAATCACGTCTCGACGTTTGGGTCTTTTTCTGCATACTAAATCTCCTTTGTTGCAAAAATAGTGTGGGCGTTCCGAGTGAACGCTTATCGTGAATAAATCACGAAGGAATACCACAGTATAACCATTAAAGAAATACTCTGCAATATTTTTCAAAAAAAACTCTGGCAAACGGCAAAGATTTTAAAAAATTAAA
>JAISQH010000158.1 GCA_031274385.1 Planctomycetaceae bacterium
TATGTCAAACCGGCACTCGAACTTCGGGTTAATATATTGCCGCCCGATTGCACTAACATTTTTAATCCAAAAATAATTGACGTAACCGTTTAATTTCCTTTTTACAAGCACTTCCGGGACATAAACGGAACGATAGAAAATATTTTATCGGTTGTTCTTGTCAAAATCAACCGCAAGAGCGATTTTCACTCTCCACTTCCCACTCTCCACTAATCATAACTATCGGGCGAATTGTTTTGGTTCGATGTGGTATTGCCGGACTTTGTAACGCAAAATTCTTGATGTTGTACCAAGATCAATTGCCGCCGCCGCCATATTGCCTCGGCTTCGTTTCAACGCGTCCATAATAATATCCTGTTCAAAAACAGCAACCCGTTCTTCAAGCGTTCCGGTTCCTGTTGTATTTGTTACACGACCGGTTTGAAGAGTCGGCGGTAAATGATGTCCGTGAATCACACTGTCCTGACTCAGTAAAATAGCACGCTCAATCGTGTTCTCCAACTCCCGGACATTTCCAGGCCACCGATAACCGGTCAAAAGATCAATCGCCGAAGCACTGATTCTTTTGATCGATTTATTTAATCGTTTTGAATTTGTTTCAATAAAATGATTTGCCAGAAGCATGATGTCGCCGCGACGATCACGAAGCGGCGGTAACATGATTGGAAAAACGTTGATACGATAATACAGGTCGTCACGGAATGTTCCTTCGGTCATCGCTTCTTCAAGATTGTGATTTGTTGCGCAAAGTAACCGGATATTGGCTTTTCGTGAAATATTACTTCCAACCCGTTCGTAAGTTCGTTCCTGAAGAACACGGAGAAGTTTCACCTGAATAATCGGCGAAAAATCACCGATTTCGTCGAGAAATAAAGTTCCGCCTTCGGCTTCTTCAATTCGCCCTTTTCGTTGCGCAACCGCTCCGGTAAAAGAACCTTTTTCGTGACCGAATAGTTCACTTTCAAGTAAATTTTCATTGAGCGCCGCACAATTCACCTTGATAAAAGGACCTTTGACTCGCGGACTGGCAACATGAATCGCATGAGCAACAAGTTCCTTGCCGGTTCCCGACTCGCCGCGAATCAAAACCGTCGCATCACTTGGCGCGACCTGATAGATTGCCTGATAAACTTCCCGCATCGCATTGGAGTTACCGATAATATTTTCAGGACGAAATCGTTCCCGTAACTCATTTTTCAGCCGGAGATTTTCTTGTTCCAGCGAATTTTGTATCTCCGCAGCCTGACGCCGCGCCTTCACATCATAAGCAATCATACTCGCAATAATCTTGAGAATCTGGAGATCATGATCAAGTGAAGAAGGGTCTGATTCATAAACCCGATCCACAGAAAGCGTTCCAAGCACTTCGTTTTCACAAACAATCGGTACGCAAATAAAACTGATTTCGCCGTTGATTTTTTGCCTTCGATTGTAAATCCGATCCAAAAAATTCGGTTCTTCGGAAACTTTCGGAATCGCAACCGGCAACCCCGTTTCGACAACATGTCCCACGATTCCCTCGCCGCGGTGATAAGTCAATTTGCCCTGTTCAAAAGGCGTGTCATCTTGCGCCACTTCGAGAATGAGACCTTCCTTGTCCGGTGTTACCAGCAAGATAATGCCGCGAGTCAAACCAAGTTCGTCATGCAACAAATCAAGTGTTGCGGATAAAACGACCTGTTGATCGAGTTCGGAACTAAGCAGCCGGCTCAAATTCAAAATCGTTTCCAACTCCATTGCCCGACGTGAGTTAATATGTGTTTGATCCATAGGAATAGTAGGAAATGTGAAGAATAACAGAATTGTCAAATAAACAATATTGACATCCAAATTTGTTATGAACAGGTTATTTTACAACAAAATTGTATTTTGTCAATATTGCCGCAACAAATCTGTGTTGTCAGTAACTTCGCGAAAAATGACAAAATTGTTAATTATCGACGTAAATTACTGAAATTTGTTGCTTTTATGACACAACAAAATTGTCGCTTCAATTTTGTTGTTTTGTAATTTGTTTGTATTAAATGAGTTAAGTAATCAGAAGTATCAAACGACATTTTTGGCGCAAAACTTGCATCGAAAATTGGGAAAATTTGTTTGACCGAATGTTTTTAACATTTGGCGATTTTTAATTCCGTTTTGGTAAAACGGGTAATTTAGTATATTTTATTTAGGAGAAAATTGAATGTCTTACAATCCATTTGCAGTTGCTCAAACACAAATTGACAAAGCCGCTAAAGCACTGGGACTTGACGAGTCAACTCAGCAACTCCTTCGAGTTCCGCAGAGGGAATATGTTTTCACGCTTCCCGTTCGGTTGGATAACGGTAAGGTCAAGATATTTCAGGCTTTTCGCGTTCAGTACAACACCGCTCGCGGTCCGGCGAAAGGCGGGATCCGTTGGCATCCTGATGAAACGATTGACACGGTTCGGGCGTTGGCGGCTTGGATGACGTGGAAAACGTCGGTGGTTGATATTCCGCTTGGCGGCGGCAAAGGCGGAGTGATCTGCGATCCGAAAACAATGTCCGAAGGTGAAAAAGAACGTCTTGCCAGAGCATACGTTCGGGCGGTGAGTCGCGAAATCGGAATTACAAAAGATGTTCCGGCGCCCGATGTCTATACAACCGGTCAAATTATGGCTTGGATGATGGATGAATACGAAACAATTATGCAGGAACATCATCCCGGAGTGATTACCGGTAAACCGTTGGCACTCGGCGGTTCGCTTGGACGCGGCGATGCAACCGCCCGCGGCGGAATTTACACCGTTCGGGAAGCAGCCAACGCTTACGGAATCGCTCTGAAAGGCGAAGCGATGGCGGTTCAAGGATTTGGCAATGCCGGTCAGTTTGCCGCGTTGCTCGGTGAAAAACTTCTCGGCTTAAAACTCGTTGCCGCCTGCGATTCTCAAATCGGAATCTACAACAAAAACGGAATTTCCGCCAAAGAAATCGTTGATTACAAACTCAGTAAAGGAACTCTTAAAGGTTTCAAAGGCGGTAAAGAAATCGCATCGAATGAAGTTCTTGAAGTTAAATGTACTGTTTTGTTTCCGGCAGCATTGGAAAATTCGATCAATGAAAAAAATGCCCAAAGAGTGGATTGCAAGATTTCCTGCGAATTAGCCAATGGTCCGACAACACCGGAAGGTGATGTGATTCTTGATAAGAAAAGCGTTGTTGTGATCCCGGACTATTTGGCAAATGCCGGCGGTGTAACTGTTTCCTATTTTGAGCAGTGCCAAAACGCACAGAATTATTATTGGACGGAAACTCAGGTTCACGAACGGCTTGACCAAAAAATGACGGCTGCTTTCAAAGCGGTTCACGAAACAAGCGTTAAAAAGAAAATTAATTTACGTGATGCCGCCTATCTTGTTTCGATTGCGCGGGTTGCCGAAGCGGTCAAACTTCGAGGCTGGGTTTGATACGCGTTGGGAAAAGAACCTCCAAAAATGTCAACGTTGTATTCTTTGTACAAAACGTTTATACTTGAATACTCTCAATATAATGCAGTATATTGAGAGTATTCTAAGGATGAGGTGTCCCCATTAAATTGGACAATGGTATATTGGATGAAATTTTACTATGATCCGCTTTGGCGGTCAATTTTATTCAAGGAGATATTATGTCTAGAAATGGTATTGCCAAAATTCGTGTCGTGTTGACATGGTAAATTGTTTAGTCACAATAAATACTGAATAGAGTAGTATTATCCACGTGGTTAGACGGATATACCAAAAAAGTTACATTAATTTGTCTTTCACTCTTTACGCGGCACGTCTTTCGAAGGCGCGGTCGATTTGATTTTGCAGGAGTCGGACTTCTCGTTCCATTTCGGCGCGTTCCTGTTGGGAACGCCTGAGAATTTCGTCCACGTTGGCTTGACGCCGATCCAGTTCCTGTTCACGCTCTTTGAGCCCTTTTTCGCGTTCCGCCAACGCCGTTTCGCAACGTGTCGCCCAACGGTCAAGCTCTTCGCGACGGGCAAGTAATTTCTCGTGCTGTTGGAGCATTTGTTCCCGAGTCATTTTTAGTTCCGTTTTCTGATCCTCAAGCCGTAACGCGGCTTCCTGATATTGTTCCGCTAAACGGGATCGAATCTTACTAATAGATTCCTTGAGGTCTTCCGAAGTTGTTTCACCGGATAAACGTAACCAAAGTTCTTCCGTCGCCAAACGAATTTCAAGCGTTTCACGGTGCATTCGTCCAAGTTCGTCACGAGAACGATCCAACGCCGAACGCATTTGCTCCAACCGTTTATTTTGTTGGCTCATCTCCTGGCGTTCCTCTTCAAGCCGCTTCAGTGCCAACTCCTGAGTGTCACGAAGCCGTTTTCGCTCCGTCTCAATCGTTTTCTGCATCTGATACCGCTCCCGAACCAACGATTCACG
>JAISQH010000159.1 GCA_031274385.1 Planctomycetaceae bacterium
TATTATTATTATTATTATTATTATTATCAACGTCATTATTTTTATCATTCTTCTCATTCTGTTTCTTCTCATCCTGATTGTTGCCGTTTTGGTCATTGTTACTTTGTTCCTTCAATTTGTTATCATCGAATTTACCCTCTTTTTTCATCTGCTTAATAATTTCCTCCATCGCATCACCGTCTTGCGTTTCCGGGTTGATCGGCTTTTTGGAATTGTTGCGGTCTCCATTCTTAGACGAATCACCTTGTTCTTCCTGAGTTGGTTGGTTGTTCTGATTTTTCTTTTGTTCTCCGTTGTCGCGAGAACCGTTTTGCAATAAATCATCGTTTTCCTGTTTTGAATTTTCTTGTTTCGGGTTCTCTTTGTCGGAATCGTTTTGTTTTGAATCGGTTTTGTCACCCGTTTTGTCATCACTTTTCTCAGACGGATTTTCGTTCGCATCCGAAGATTCATGATTCGAAGTCCCTTCCTGTTTGTCAGGTTCCAGACCTTGCTTGTCGGATTCTTGTTTCGGTTCGTTTTTGTTTTGACCATTTTGAGAATCGGAATCGTCCGGCGGTTGCTTCTCAGCGTTTTCTTTACCACTTTCCGGTTTTTCGGACGGTTTGCTGCCGGGCTTGTTGGTTTGTTCTTGGGCGGGGTCTTGTTGGTTTTCTTGATTTTTGTTTTGTTTATTTTCTTTGTCTTGATTCTGATCTTTTTTCTGTTCCTTATCCTGTTCCTTGTTTTGTTTTTCTTCTTTTTTGTCCGTTTTTTTCTCGTCCTCTTTCGGCGGTTGCTCCTGTTTCTGCGGAGCAATAATTCGAACGGTAATTCGCCGCGTTGTTGCACTGTTCGGATCGGGAAATTTCGTATCAACTGCTTCCGCCCAAATTTCGGCGGTATCACCTTCGGCAAGCCGACTGGTAATTGGAGAAAATACCGCCTTGCTGTGAATCAGACCTTTATGTTCTGTTGCTCCGGTTGCCGGTGATTCCAACAGATCAAGTGCCCGGATTCGTTTGTTGCCGGACTCGACATGGAACCGGAGATACCGCAACCCAAAATCTCTATCCTCCGCCTGAATCGGTAACTCCAGCGAACTGTTGAGCGGCAAATCCAATTGCGCCATTTCTTTTAGTTTTTCGTCGGTATCCGCCCACTGAACCATCGGCGGTTTGTCCGGCAACACTTCGAGGCGAAAAACTCCGCTTCGGCGGTTTTCATAACCTTCACGGTCGGTTGCCCGAAACGAAAAATTCCGAATCGTTGTCGGAGTTGTACTTTGCGGATCAAGTTTCAGTGTAATCGTTGCGGTTGCTTCGACCGGATTGCTTTCGGAGACGTTCATTCCAACTGTTCTGACCGAGTCGTTGTCAAACACGAGGTCAACCCGTTGTAGCGGAATCGTACTTCGGACACCGATTTTGACATCGGTTCCTTCAACAGCCCGAATATCGCCGCTGTTTTCAATTGTTTCATCCGGCAATCCGGTGTAGGGAGGAAAACGATATTTCAATGAAACAATTTCAATGGACGCTGTCGGACGAACATCAATCCGAAAGGTTCCGCTTCGGCTTTCGCCTTGCGCAATCCGGTAATCAACACCGCAGGCAAAACCTTGTTTTCCCGGCGGAAACAGAACTTCGTGCCGTGTTTTGCCTTCCGGGAGCGACATGGGAATTGCCTGCCGAACCGCCTGACCGTCATCGGTTGAGAAAAAAAGATAAACCGGCTCGTTACTTTGACCGACAACCTCCGCCGAAATTGTCAACTTTTCACCTTGCAACGCAACCGTATTTCCCGGTTCGATGTTCAGAAACCGAACTGCCTGCGGTCGTTCGATGCTGCTGAGAGGCAACATAATCCGCGTCAACGAAGTCAATGGATTTTTCGGTGAAAAGACGCCGTAAATGACGAAAAACAAAAAACATAACGTCAAAGCAATACCCCATCGTGTCAGGCTTCGCAGATCGACAGCCCGTTCCGAAGAGGTTGTCTTAACACCGGACGCGGCGGTTTGGGTAACGCCGTCGAACATTCGTTCGGCTAATTTATCGGCAACGGCAGCATCACCTCGTTCGAATCGTTCTTTGCGAAGTAAAATCCAATTAACGATCGAATTTTTCAGTGACGGACTGCTTTCTTCCAATAAGTTTGCCGCATAAACCGGATTAATCGGGTAAAGAAAGAGCGGTACAATCCGGCGATAAACGTAAAAAACAACAATAAGAAGAAGACCCAAAAAAACACCAAACCGAAGAAACCGCGATAAACCATCCGCAAAAAGCCAATGATCGGCAAGAATTGCGATTAATGAAACCGCAAGCAAAATGGTCAGGAGTGAAAGGAAAGACAACGAAAAATCAATGTGACGAATAAAACGTCTTGTTTCATTGATCTGATGATCCAATGTTTGATCGGGATTTTCGGCAATTAATTTTACGGTACTTGTACTCATTGCAATATGTTCCTTCTATCGTGCCAACTCCGAACCGCGCCCATTTTAATTCATAAAACAATACGTAGGTACAACGTATTCGTCTTACCCACGTAAATCATTGCCCTGAAAAGAGGTTATCATCGCGTCGTTTGTTAGTTGTGTTAGCGACGGGGTCTTGCCCCCGACGAAATATTGATTCTTTTCATACGCAATCAATTTAAGGGGCAAGCCCTCGTCGATTCATATTTCGGGGGCAAGCCCCCGTCGCTAACGAAACAGTTGCCCCTTTTTTTATTATCAGGCACCCATTGAAGCAAATTCATCTTCGAAGAGGAGTTTATTGGCGTCAAGAATGATTTTGACATCATCGCCTACTTTTCCGAGTCCGCGAATGTATTGGGCGCATTGACCGGTTCCGCTTTTGGGCGGCGGTGAGACATTGTTTTCTTCGATGGAGCGGACTTCGTTGACGGTGTCCACCACCAAACCAACCTGAACCTGACCGTTGCGAAGATTGATAACAACAATACAAGTCCGTTCATCATAATCCCGCCCCATCATATTAAAACGGAGCCGCATATCGATGACCGGAATCACCTGACCGCGTAGATTAACAACCCCCTTCACATAATGAGGCATGTCGGGAACTTCCGTCACCTTTTGGATGCCGACAATCTCCGTAACATGCCGAATCTCAAGACAGTAATCTTCGTCACCAAGACGGAAAGAAAGATACATGTCCTTCAACGTGTCTTCCGTGTCTTCAGGAAACGAACCGTCACGCCCGTTCATCTGATCTTCACTCTGTTGTTCCATTTTTGCCAATGTTTCCGACATATCAAATCTCCTTTCATGTTTTTGGTTGTCCGTTTGGCAGGAAAATCACTGCCAACGCGCAACTACTCTTAACTGTATCATAGTTCACTTTTTTTACAAGGCTTTGCCGATCTTTTCATTTTGTTGAAAAAGAATCGCTTCGGCAAGCATTAAATCCGCTGGAGTCGTTATTTTGATATTTGACCGATTTGCCGGAACAATCGAAACCGCAAAACCGGCATTTTCAACCAATTGCGCATCATCAGTCGGTTGGGTCTTGCCAAGATGTTCGTAGGCGTCAACGAGAAAATCACGGCGAAAAACTTGGGGCGTTTGCGCTTCCCAGAGATTTTCCCGATCCACTGTTTCCACAATCCGACCGTTGACAACCCGTTTAATTGTTCCGACGATGGGAGTTGCGAGCATAGCTGCGCCGTCAATCCGGGCTTGCCGAAAAACAGCATCAATCTCCGATTGTAAAACGCAAGGTCTTGCCGCGTCATGAATCGCAACAAAATCAATATCACGCCGAACCACCGACAACGCGTTCCGAACAGAATCAGTACGCTCTTTGCCGCCGGAAACAACAAGAAGAAGCATCCGGTTGATTTCTTCAGCATAAAATCGAAAAAACCACTCCAAATCGTCTGGAGAAACAACAATAATGAGTTGTGCCACCTCTTCCCGTTCATAAAATGTTTCGGCACAATGCAACCAAACAGGTTTTCCGTTGAGTTGGGCAAATGTTTTTTTGGCGGTTGGTTTATCGGAATCCGCATCAATAAAACGCCGGCTTTTTCCTGCGGCGGCAAGGATTACCGAAAACGCCGGATGTTTTTCATCGTTTGTCATCATGTTCCAAAAAACCGTGACCGGGAAACAACTTTTATTTATCTCAATTATAGGAAGGAAAACACAATATGATACCAAATGATACCAACAAAATGCCTCCAACACCAAACAACATCATACATGAAAATCGAATCAAAACAATCATCTGACTCCCCGTTTTTTTTATCTGACCCCAACGGGGTCATTCCAAGGTAGCCCAGTGTTCGATGTACTCATCGAACACTGGGACTGAAAGGTTCGTGATCAAAAGTCCCTGAAAGGGACACCCAATATTTTGAGAGAATAGGAAACCCTTTCAGGGTTTTGTTGTAATTATGTTTCCGTTCCGGTGGTGAACGGTACTCCGTTCACCACCGGCTATTTTAGGATGACTCCGTCGGAGTCAAAAAGAAAAAAGGAAACGAAGGAAATATCTTACCTATTTTAAACTCCATCAACGGAAAATCGGGAAACTTTTTTGTTTTTCTCGGAACAATAACCTGTAAGATGTGTTTCTTCTTATCAGGTAGAAGTTAATCGTATTGACTTCTCGTTGTGAATTGTTGAATCTGTTTATGAGGAGAAAAACAATGAAAAAAGTGACGATGTTTTGGACGTTTGTTGTTGCCGTTTTTTCGATGCTTTCAGTGGCGGTGTTGGCTCAACCGGCTGGTCCGCCCCCCGGAGGACCTGGCGGTGCTCCCGGTGGAAGAGAAAGGGATCGAGGACGGAATTTTGATTTTGCTCCGGGCGGCGGTGTCGAACTGTTAATCCGAAACGCAGAAATCAAAAGCCAATTGGGATTGACCGAAGAACAAGTCGGTAAACTAGTGAAACTTTCAGAGGAATTGCGGGCAAGACGCGGTGAACGTCGGCAAGGAAATAACCCGCCCTCCGCAGAAGAAATGAAAAAATTCCGCGAAGAAGCCGAGAAACGTTTTGATGAAAGCCAAACGAAAGTGAATCAGGTTTTGACCCCTGAACAACAGGAAAAACTCAAAACCTTGCAATTTCAAATTATTGGCGGTCTTGATTCGCCGTTTCTGAATGTCAGGTCGCTTGATGTTCTCAACTTAACCGACGAGCAAAAAGCGAAACTCAAGGCAATTAACGAACAACGTGAAACCGAATCCCGCGCCGCTTTTGAAAAACGCGGTCAAGTCAACTGGCGGGAACTTTCTCAGGAAGCCCGCGAAAAACTTGGAGCGGAGTTGCAAGCGGAAAACGAAGCGCGAACGAAAAAATTCGGCGATCAGATTAAGGCGATTCTAACGCCGGAACAGAAAGAAAAAGCCGATAAACTGACGGCTGAATCCAAAGAGATTCGTGAAAAACTCGGATTTGGAGGCGGTAATCGGGAACGGCGTGAAGGTGGTGGTGGCCGCTCTGACCGTGGCGGCGAATATCGTCCCGGTGAAAATTCATGGCGACCCGGTCAGGGAACCGGAGAACGAGGAAATAATCAGAACCGTCAACCACGCCGGGCGTTCCCGCAAAACGAGTAAATTTTTACTCATTATCAAGAAGTTCGTTTCAAATCTAATGACAGGATGCCGTTGTTGCGGCATCCTGTTTTTGCTTCTGTTTTTGCTCCTGCACATCGTATAATCGTTGCAAAGCAAATAAACAGTATAAAGTGAATTACAGAAAAATCTGTTCGGTTCAATCTCCCGTTACTCGATATGCTTTAATGGAAATGAAGGACAATTCCGTTTGGCAGGCAATTTATGAACCGGATTCATCAAACAAAACAAAATCTGATCCTCCGTTGGGTTACCTCAGCGGCTGTTTTGTTTTACGTTCTTCTGCCTCCGGTTGGTGCCTGTCAATGTGCTGACTGCAGTTGCTGTCATCATTCCGGTTCGCAGGAAGTTTTAACCGCGTCATTTTCGAACGAAAAGACGTGTTGCTCTTCGGCTTGCTCCATAACAGAAAATACAGAAAATGTTGCCGATATTGTCAATGCGGTATCGGAAAAATGCAATTGTTTGAAAAGTTTAGAAAGTTCAAAAAACTCGGAAACTTCGGGCGGTTGCTGTTCAAACAAGCCGGAAAAGAACAAAGAGAACAATTCCGAATCTTGCCCTTGTTATTTGAAAACAGTTCCTGAAACATCTTCTTCCATATTGCAAACTTCGGTTTCGCTGCAACAAATTTCAGAACAATTAAAAGCCGATTTGTTGTCGTCGTTTGTTTCTGTGACATTGCCGACAACAAATATTGAACCCGGTTTTTACAATCAATCGTTTGAATCGCCGGTTTCCCGGCTTCCGGTACGTCTCCATCTCCTGTTGCTTGTCTTGTTAAATTAACGGTTCCGAAACGGTATTCTCTACCGAAAATGTGTTCCGTTTATTTTATTTAAAATTTATTAAAATTATTTTCAAGACAATATTATTTTAAGGAGAATTTCATGGCTATTTCAGCAACAAATTCCGGTTACGTTTCCAGTGCTACACTGAAGAGTGCCGGTTCCTCGAAAAGCGGTGGCGCATCTTGTTGTGCGTCGAGTGGCGGCAAACAGGCTGCGTGTTGTGTTGGCAGGAGTCAGGAGGATTGTATCAAGATTTGTTCCGGTCAAAGCGGTTCGTCCGCCGGCAAAACCGCCTCAACTTACAGTACAGCGCGTTCGACCAGTACTGTATCGGGCAGAACCGGTTCCTCCTCCCAGTCGGTTTCGGCAAATAACGTTACTGTTTCGTCTTCGGGCAGCCGTGTTGCCAATTCTGCCGCCAATAATTACGGCAGAACTTCGGTGTTGGGACGTTCCTCTGTCAATTTGGTACGATAAAACCAACCGCTTTTAAGAACACGAAACACGATCAAATAACTTTTATTCGGTCGTGTTTCGTCTATTTGTAATTCATAATCCGTAACGATTTAATCTATTGATTGTTCGATGGAAAATGCCGTAACTGTCTGTTTTGTTTTTCAAGTTTGCGCACGAAGAACACAAAGAGGATATTTTAGTTTTGTCAACAGATTTTACAGATTTAACAGATTTTACGATTCGTTTTTTATAAAAATCTGTTCAATCTGCGTCATCTGTTGACAATAATGGAACAAGTCTATTTATTTTCGTTGCGAATAAAGACATAAAAGGTGCAAAGAAAATCAATCCGTTTAGAATCAAAATCTTCGTGTTCTTTGTGCCTTTGTGCGAAACATTAAAAAACAAAATAGGCAGTTACAAAATGCCGTCTTTTTATCGGATGTTCCTTTGGTTGCGTTGGAATTGGGTTTAATCCGATGCCATTTCTGTTTGGAGCATTGCAGAGGCAGCGAGGAAAATTTCTTCTTCCCGTGTGGTCATTTTACCATCGTTCCACAACACCGATTGAAAGGCTTGGAGGCATTTTGTCCGAATCGGTAACGAAGCATCTTGTAACCGTTGCAAAGCGGCATCGAATGTCCGAAAGGTACAATCGTTGATCGGAAGTAATTTGCCGTGCAATACCGTACAGCGCAAACCAACCGGTTCGCCGTCTTGCCTGTCGTTGTTGCTCGAAAAAATCCGTGATCATTTCAAAATTTCTTTCACAATAATTTGTAACCTTTTACGGACATTTTATTTTTCACAACGAAAATCATAGATTGTAACAGTCTATTTTTTCATTTGCGCGCAAAGACGCAAAGAATCAAACGAGCATCTTTATCATATCCGGTTATCTATTTCATTGTGGCGTTTTTTCATTTTAGAGGATTTTTAAAAATGAAAAACGAGGATTCTACCACGAAAAACACGAAATTTCACAAAAAAATGGAACAAATTGATTTGTATATTTTTTATAACATGAAGTTATAAAAATCTTCCTTGAGTAAAATAATTGAGTAAAATAATAATGAACACCGTCAAAAACAGAACAAGTTAAAACTAACCTTGAATTTCTTTGCATCTTTGTGCGCAATCCTTAAAAATTAAAAGAAACAGTTACTATGGATTTGATTTTGTTCATGATCCTTTTTTCTCAATTTTCGCCCACGAATCGCGGAGCGAAACGGTACGGTTGAACACCAACTTGCCCGGTTTCGAATCGACGGAATCAACGCAAAAATATCCGATTCGCTCGAATTGGTACCGATCTTGCGGCAATGCTTCCGCCAAGCCCGGCTCCAACTTGGCATCCGAAATAATCTCCAACGAATTTTTGTTCAGATATTCTTTGTAATCCGTCGGGTCTTGCGGATCGTCCGGGTTTTCTTTTGTGAACAACCGGTCATAAAGCCGAACTTCCGCATTCAGCGCGTGTTCCGCACTGACCCAATGGATTGTACCTTGCACACGGCGACCATCCGCCGATGTTCCGCCGCGCGTTTCGGGATCGTAATTGCAGTGGACTTCCGTAACATTTCCGTCTGCGTCTTTCACACAACCGGTACAGATGACATAATAAGCGTAACGCAAACGGACTTCCTGACCCGGTGTCAGGCGAAAATATTTTTTCGGTGCGTTTTCTATAAAATCGTCACGCTCAATGTACAAAATGTTCGAAAACGGAACCAACCGCGTCCCGTCTGCTTCATTTTCGGGATTGTTCACCGCTTCGAGTTGCTCGGTTTTTCCTTCGGGATAATTATCGATAACAAGTTTGATCGGATGCAAAACGCCCATCCTTCGCAATGCCCGTTTGTTGAGGTCTTCCCGAATCGCGTTTTCGAGTTTTACAACATCAATGATGCTGTTCATTTTTGCAACACCGATTTCGCGACAAAAAGCCCGAATTGCTTCCGGCGTGTAACCGCGCCGACGAAAGCCGCAGATTGTCGGCATGCGCGGGTCGCTCCAACCGGAAACAAGCCCGCCTTTGACGAGTTCCAATAGTTTTCGCTTACTCATAACGGTGTACGTTAAATTCAGCCGGGCAAATTCGTATTGATGCGGACGCCAAACGTCATCGAGGTTGTCAAGAAACCAATCGTACAACGGGCGATGATGCTCAAATTCCAGCGTACAAATCGAGTGGGTGATTTTTTCAATGCTGTCTTCGAGACCATGTGCCCAGTCATACATCGGATAGATAATCCATTTTGCTCCGGTGCGGTGATGTTCCGATTTCACAATACGGTACATGACGGGATCGCGCATATTGAAGTTCGGCGATCCGAGATCAATTTTTGCACGAAGGGTTCGCGTTCCTTCTTCGAACTCACCGGCTCGCATTTTTCGGAAAAGTTCGAGATTTTTTTCCGGCGAAAATTCCCGACCGGCACTTGGTTTCATCGGACGATCCGGCGTACCGCGATTGTCACGCATTTCGTCCGGCGTTTGATCGCAAACGTAAGCCTTTCCTTTTTTGATAAGTTCCTCCGCCCAGTGATACATCTGTTCGAAGTAATCGGAAGCGTAACGGATACGTCCGGTCAAATCTTCACCGGTAATCCATTGCACATCTTCGATAATGGATTCAACGTATTCCGTTTCCTCTTTGGAGGGGTTGGTATCGTCGAAGCGAAGCGTAAAATCTCCATTGTATTTCTTTGCCAAACCGAAGTTGAGGCAAATACTTTTAGCGTGTCCAATGTGCAGATAGCCATTCGGTTCCGGCGGAAACCGAGTCGCAATCCGCCCGCCGTTCTTGCCGGCTTTGAGATCGTCCTCAATAATCTGCTCAATAAAATTTAACGAACGAAATTCGGAAGGTTCAGTAGTCATCAATGGGTAAATTGGTAAAAGTTAATTAAACAACGCCGACTGTAATACGGTGTTTTGTTCTACGTTTTTTGTTTCGGCTTGAAATTCAAAACAAGAGCTTCAAGCATTGCGGATCGGTTGGATTCTTTTGCGCCGACGTGATAAAAATGTTCTTTGGTAATAATATTGAACGTGTTCCACAACGATTTCAATGTTTTGTTTTCGCGATATTGGTTACTGTGCCATGTTGATAGAATGAACCTTGCCTTTGTTTTCGACAAAGCACCAAACAATCGGTTCTCGTCCGCCTCCGTCCACGAATCAAAATAATCAACATGCCGCCCAAGATACGGAGGATCACAATAAATAAAATCGTTTTCAGCAGCATTGGATATTATCGTTTCAAAATCATTGCAAACAAATTCCCATTGAAAATGCTGAAACGCTTCTTGGAATTGGGCAATCTGATTGACAATTTTTGTGATATAAGCCTGTGCAAACCGCGCCGGCTTCCGACAAAATGGAACATTGAATTTGCCCTTACTATTAAAACGAATCAACCCGTTGAAGCAAGCCCGCGACAAGAAAAG
>JAISQH010000182.1 GCA_031274385.1 Planctomycetaceae bacterium
TCGTCACAAATTTACCGGAACTCCGAAGGAGTTCAATTTGATGTTTATGGTTACTGTGACAAAGTTAATCCCTTTTTATTGAACTCCTACGGAGTTCTCGTTTTGTTTGTACACTTACCACGTGCTGCACTTCGTTTGCACGGGGTTATCCAAAGTCAACTCCTACGGAGTTGTTTTAATTCATAATACAAACCGAACACATTATTAAAAGGGAGCTTCTAAAAACTCATTGTTTTACCTAAAAAGTGCTCGCAAGTCCCTTATTTTTCAATGCAAGATTTGTGAGGAGTGAGGTTTTTAGAAGTTCCCAAAAGTTTTGCGAACAACGGGATGTTAATAATACCTTTACAAAAATAATTCACAAAAACATGATCTTTATGACTGCCGAAAGTATAAGTACAATGATAGTAATATTTATTATGAAAACAAAAAATAAAAATATCTATACTTTTTTACTAATTGCCTTTCTTTTCTATTTTATTTGCACACTTTTTGTGAATGAGCATATTGCTTGTCATCTATTTTTGATATATAGTTTTCTCCCTTTTATTTTTTTTCGTGAAGACAAATCCTGCATAAAACCTATTTTGTTCCTCATATTCCTTATATTTTGGTTTTTATTGGGTTCTATGACTATTGCCCCAAACAACGAAATAAAAAAACTTCAGAAAAATCAACTGAAGGAAAAGTCCGTGTTGTGCTTGTCCATGAACGTTGAAATAGCCCAAGATTATTGATACAATAATAGGATGGGGAACAATTTTTAGAAAGTGCGTTTATTAAGACATTCAAATAAGGTAATTAAGACATTCAAATAAGGTAATAAGGTTGATCTTTTTTATGATCAATGGCTACTAAGGTTGTTTTTGTAAGAAAATCAGGTTGGAAATAAGGTCATTATAAAATCCGTGAGTAGTTAGGGGTCTGGGGGTTGAGGTTTGTGATTTGTGGGGAACGCAAGCGATTTAAAAACCGACTACTGGCTACTGACTTCCGGGTACTCTTTTCTTGGGGTTTGTGATTCGCTTGCGTCCCCACAAATCACAAACCACAAACCCTGACCCCTAACTACTGACACTGTTGGACTCAGATAAAATAGTGAATCTTTTCCGATTTTTCGGTTTTTTCCGGTTTTTGTTGCTCTGTTGGACTTTATTAGCCGATTAAAGAACGAAGAGATTGGTTTTGTTCGGTTCGGGAATCGTTCCTTTTTATTGTAGGGGCAATCCCTTGCAGTTACTCCGAACGATCACCAATTCAGGGCGACCACAAGGAGGGCGACCGCAAGGGTCACCCCTACGATAAATCATTCCTTATTTTTTTAGAGAGAGTGCGATGTTTTCAAAGTTAAAGTTAATATCATTTTTTTCTTGTTTAGGAAAAGAATCGGGGATTTTCAAAACTTTCGGAAATTCGGGATTTTTTGGCTTTTTGGGCTTTTTTAGTATTGTATTGTTTTGTGCCGGTTTTCAGGTCGGTCAGGTCATGGGGCAACCGGTTTTTGAAGCGGCAGAAACAGTTCGGCTTTATGAAAAAATTGCGGACAGTGACCGGGTTCCTGTGATTACGTGTATTGATCTTGAGAAAAGCGGTCGTCTTTTGGCGGTTGGCGGTGACGATCATTTGGTTCGGCTTTGGGATATTCAAGCCAAAGGTTTTATCCGCGAATTGCAGGAACATCTTGACTGGGTTCGCGGTTTGGCATTCAACCCGGATCAGACCCGCCTTGCAACCATCGGACAAGACGGGCAAATCAAACTCTGGGAAGTACAAAACGGAACATTGATTCGTTCGTTCAAAGGGGGACGCGGCACCCAAAAGATTTTGTTTCATCCGAACGGTTCACGATTTGCGGTTTGCGGATTCGACAAAAACGTTCGGATTTATGACGCGGCAACCGGTAATTTGCTGAATACATTGGAAACGCATGGAACAAATAATAAAGCCATTGCTTTTTCTACGGACGGTTCTTTGCTGGCGGTTGGCGGGCGAACCGGCGTGATTCGGGTTTGGCAAACATCGGACTATCAGCGTCTGACCGATTTGAAAGGTGACGGACGGCGGGTTCATGCGCTTGCCTTTTCTCCCAACGCTTCTCAATTGGCTTCCGGCGGAGACGGACCGTTTATCATGGTTTGGAAACCAACCGACGGAACCTTGCTTCAAACTCTCCCGGAACGTCCCGGCAAAACGTTTTCCCTGATTTATTGCGGTCAAACGCTGCTTGCTTCCGGCGAAAGTGATAATGCGATACGAATTTGGGATCTTTCAAAAAACCAAAACACGGCAACCCTGCTTGGTCATACCGGAACTATTTCGACCATGATTTACGAACCAACATCGAACCGGCTCATTTCCGGCAGTTTTGATACCTCGCTTCGATTTTGGACAATACCGGGTGATTCCGTTCCGGCGGCTCCGGTTGCGGCGACTCCGGCAGTGACGGTTCCGGTTGCGGAATCATCGGCAACACCGTTTGCCGAACCATTTACCGAATCAATTGCCGAACCAATTAATGTTGCAACTCCGACGCTCAATTTTTCAGTTCCCGTACAATTTTAATGAACCATTTATTATAATCCCCAAACCATAATTGTCTGAACAAGATTTTTCGGATTGATAAAATTGATAGGATAATTTGTTGAGAATAATTGACGATTCTAAATCTCTGTTTTTCAACATGAAAAGGAAATCCTAATCCAACACAATTATTTCCGGCACACAATCCTATTCATCTTACCAATCCCAAAAATCCTGTTCAGATAATAGGAACCCTTTTCAGTTACTTCGTCAATCATTTAATTATTTCATTCCCCCCTTTCACGAAAACACGGAGGTTTTCAGTGGGTTTTTTCAATCATATTTTCGGTACCGTTTCTCCAAACCAAAAAACAGGCAAGCGTTCCAAGTTATTTCGGAAACATATTTGCCGCTTTGAAGAAATGGAACAACGCGAACTCCTTTCCGCTACACCCTACGTTGCTCCTGATGCAATCAATGTCGGTGTGGTCTATCACGAAGACTATTCCAAAGGAAGCCACGAAGATCAAGGTGGTGATACATTTATCGTTTCTTGGAATGGCGGTGCCGATGGAACAACGCTCAAAAAAATCGCTATTGATTTGACAACGAGTCATGCCAAGGAAATTATGTATTTTAATGTCGATCCAGATTCACCGCAAGGAATAAATGGTTCCGCATTTCCGTTCACGATTCTTCCTGACAGTGATATTGGCAGCAATGACGTTACGTTTTCCATTTCAAAAAATGGTCAATATCTTGAAATCTTTTTCTCCAATTTTGAAGTCGGAAAACTGTTCAAATTCAAAATTGATGTCAACTTGAAAGATTCCAACAATATTCTTCCAATTGTACCCGGAGCCCATTTCGAAGGTTCTGGTTTCGAAGCGGTGTTTTCTTCCGAAAAATTCGAAGAATTAACGTACAACTCAACGTTTGTTGACACGTTCGCTAATCCGCAACAATTCAATCTTTCTGTACCGGCGGATGCTTATTTTGATGATCCGAACGATTCTCGTAAGGCAATGACTGCCGGAGTGGTTGAACAGATAACCGAATCTCAGAAACCGTTAGCCGGTTCGATTTCCGGTTACGTCTATGAAGATGTCAACAACGACGGAATCAAAGCCTCTAATGAAAACGGAATTGCCGGGGTTTGGCTGGAGTTATTCGTTTACGAGAACAACCAATACGTAACAACCGGACTTAAAGTTCAAACAGATGCAACCGGTTTTTATCGTTTTGATAACATTGCCGGAGGAAAAACGTACAAAGTTGTTGAAACTCAGCAGCCCGGCGGTTACATTGACGGCAAGGACACACCGGGAACAATTGACGATGTAACGGTTGGTCGCGCGGTTCCGACTGACGAGTTGGCGGACATTCATATCGGCGCGAAGGAAGACGGTATCAATTATAATTTTGGAGAACTGAAACGAGCGTCCTTCAGCGGTTTCGTCTATCATGACCGGAACAACAACGGGATTCGTGAAAACGGCGAAGAAGGAATTAGCGGTGTGAAAATTCAACTTCAGGTTCTGAACTCTCTCGGATCGTACGAAAACGTTCCTGACGCGGTTGCCACAACCGGAGCAGATGGTCAATATTCGTTCGACAATCTTGATTCGTTCAAGACTTACCGTGTGGTCGAAACGCAGCCGGATGATTGGACAGACGGCAAAGACACGGTCGGAAAAATTAACGGCGTTCCCGTCGGCAATGTCCAGCAGGATGATAAAATCAGTGACATTTATCTGCGCTTCGACGAACATGGTACGGAGTACAATTTCGGTGAATATAAAATGGGATCAATTTCCGGTAACGTTTATGAAGACAAAAACAACAACGGAATCCGTGAACCGGGCGAACCGGGAATTGACGGCGTTACGATTTATCTTTGTATTGTTGATGAAAACGGTAACCAGAAAAATATTGCTCAAACGGTGACACACGACGGCGGTCAATATTCCTTCGATGGTTTGCTTGAACCGGGCAAAACATATTGCCTCACCGAAGAGAATCCCGAAGGTTATTGCGACGGAATCAATTCAATCGGAACAGTTAGCGGTGTCACGACTGGTGAATTGAAGCCGGACAATCAGGATGCCATGACCAACATTATTGTTGGTTCCGGTCAGGAAGGAATCAATTATAATTTTGCCGAAAATCGCCGCGGTTCTCTTAACGGTTACGTTTATGAAGACGCGAATAAAAACGGACAAAAAGATTCCGGTGAAGCCGGTATTGCCAATGCCGTTTTGACGTTGTGGGTTTGGGACGCAACCGGTAACAAATATGTCCAAACAAGTAAAACCGCCACAACCGATGCCAATGGTTATTATGAATTTACCGGCTTGTGTCCGTTCAAAAAATATCAGATTGTTGAAACGCAGCCGGCTCAATACAATGACGGTCAGGAAACAGTGGGTTCACTTGGCGGCGATAAATCCGTCAACGATGTGATTTCCAACATTGATTTACCGCCGGACGGAAAAGGTAACAATTACAATTTCGGCGAACTGATTCCGACTCCGCCTCCGTCGGTGCCGGGTTCGTTGAGCGGTTACGTTTATGTCGATGCGAACAAAAACGGTTCAAAAGAGTCCGGCGAATCAGGAATCGGCGGAGTTACGTTGACGCTTTATCAACTTGTCAACGGTTCCTATGTCAACACGGGTAAAACCGCAACAACCGATTCGAACGGATATTATATTTTCAAAAATCTTGATCCCGATCAAACGTATCAGATTATCGAACGACAACCCTCGTCTTATGATGATGGCAACGAGACAATTGGTTCGCTTGGCGGTGTGTTGTCGGCAAACGATGTGATTTCCGATATTATTTTACCGCAGAACGGAGAAGGAATCGGTTACAATTTCGGCGAGTTGGAAAAAACACCGCCTGATCCTGAAAAAGGATCGTTAAGTGGTTATGTGTACGTTGACGCAAACGGAGACGGTCAGAAAGGAACCAATGAACGCGGAATTTCCGGTGTGGCGTTATCGCTTTGGAAATTCGACGGGACAACTTATCTTGAAACAGGTCAAATGACCACAACCGATTCAAATGGATATTATATCTTTACGAATCTTGATCCGAACGAAACTTATATGATTGTTGAAACACAACCCGATGCTTATCAGGACGGAGCGGACAGTATCGGAACACTTGGCGGCAATCAACTTGAAAACGACAAAATTCAGGATATTACGCTTGCTCCCGGTCAACACGGGTTTGATTACAATTTCGGCGAATTGGAAAAGGAAACTCCGCAACCTCCGTTGACGCCGTCCACTTCTCCGCCGTCTTTATTACCTCCGTATGTGCCAAACTATCCGGTTGGTGCGGTGGGTCAATCGAATGGATTTGCGGCACCATCATGGCAACCGCCGATGGTTGGCGAATCGCTTTTGACCGGTTACGGCGGCGGCGGATTACCGTCCGGTTATTCGTGGCATTTGAGTGTGATTAACGCCGGTTATCCGCGTGACGCGGATTCAGGGCTTCTCCTGACAGCGCAGGCGATTCGTGCCGCTCAAAATCCGGTACAACAAGTTGCCTTACTCAGTGATGAACAAGCGGCAAAAGAAAGTTCCGAGTTGGACACGATCAAAGCCAAATACGTTTCGGTTGCTTGGGAACCGCTTCCAATGAACCAATCGGTTTGGTACACACGGGATGCCGGCGGACGCATTAAAAAACGATTTATGTTCGGTCCCGAAGGCGGCAGACCGCTCGTTGGCGATTTCAACGGCGATGGAATGGCAGAACTCGGCGTTTTCCAAGACGGAAAATGGTACATCGATATTAACGGTAACGGAGTTTGGGACGAGGAAGATTTGTGGTGTGAACTTGGCACTGCTACCGACCAACCGATTGTTGGTGACTGGGACGGCGACGGTAAAGTGGACATCGGCATTTTCGGTCCTCAATGGGCTGGTGACGAGGCAATTATTGCGGATGAACCGGGTTTGCCAAGCGATTTGAACACCACAATGACATCGCGTCCAAAAAATATGCCGCCCAAAGGCGATGCGACGAAAAAGACCAGTCACATCCGGGCAATGAAACATTCGCAAAAAGGCGGTGTTCGCCTTGATGTTATTGACCATGTTTTCCAATACGGCAGCGAAGGCGATCAGGCGTTCACCGGTGATTTCTCCGGTGACGGTGTGACCAAGATCGGTATTTACCGAAACGGAAAATGGTACATTGATTACAACGGCAACGGTCAATGGGACAACGAAGATATTTTCATTGATAATGCTGATTACGGTATTGGGGTTCAGGGAATTCCGGTGGTTGGCGATTTTGGCGGTGACGGGATTGACAAGATCGGTTTGTTTGTCAACGGTGTTTGGCATCTTGATACGACGGGCGATTTCAAATTTGACACGAAAATCGAGTTCGGCGAATCGGGAGATTATCCGGTGGTGGGTGATTTTGATGGTGACGGGATTGCTCAGTTGGCGGTGTACCGTGCGGAAAGGTTGGATTCGCTGCAAGCCCAAACAATGCCGAGTCAGGCTCCGGCGGAATCATTGACAACTTCAGAACCGCAACTCGCCCGTGCCGATACAACAGGACGGATTGCCTCTCAGTATCAGGGTGATGGTTCGCCGGATCAAGACAAAACAACCGATCAAGGAACATTGCCGGAAAAACTCCAACGGCACGGACGTTCGATGCACACTCCGCATTCCAACACCCCATTACACCGGCACCATCGGTAACTTTTTAGTTTTCGTTTTTATTTTTTTCCCATTCCGTTTGACGTTAGCGGCGGTGGCTTGCCCCCGATGAGAAGTTGTTGGGGACGCAAGCGTATAAAGAATCAATCATTTCGTCGGGGGCAAGCCCCCGTCGCTAACGTGACCTTCATAAAAGGAAAAAGAAAACCGAATATTCAAGTGAAAAAAGTATACCGAACTTTTTAGACACGATTCACTGGACTTACAGATGATTTTGAAAAAGAACATCTTGTAAATCCAGTAAATCTTGTTTCACTGACAGGAAACGATTTTACCTGTTTTCTTTGTGCGGTGCGAAAAATCTTGATTAATCTGCTGTACCGCTTGTTTGACGAGCCAAGAAGCTGTTGCCAAGTTTTTTGATGTGGGTTGCGGTATCGTCGAAGTAATTGAAGTGTTCCTGCTCCTCATTTATAATTTTTTCGAAGAGAGTTGCAGAGACAGCGTCGTTGTTTTCACGGCAAATTTTCGCAAATTCATTGTATTTGATCATGGTGGTTCTTTCCTCTTCGGTGTCGAAAAGGAAAATCGTATCGGCTTCCTGACCTTTAATGATTTTGCCATCAATTTCTGCTGTTGGTTCTTGCGAACCGTCAATATCCTTGATTCGTTCGGCAAACTCTTCGGCGTGCTTCATTTCGTCGATAGCAATTTTTTTAACAGCGGAAGCAAGTTTACCATAATCATCATCAGCCAAACCGTAATGTTGATTCAAATATTGGAGAATTGCTTTCAATTCCATTGCCCGCGCTTTGTTTAGCACTTCAATTACGTTTTTAGATTGTTCTGGTGTCATCGGTTAGTCTCCAAAATGTAGGGTTGTCAATAAAATGAAATCGTGTTGAGTGATTTCATTGAGAAAACGAACTCTTTGTATTATACGCTAAAATACCGAGAGGAACAGTGGTAAGAGTAAAGATTCGGTTATTTAGAGACTTTAGACCTAGTATTACAAATGAACAGAGCGACTAAAATAAAAAACGAGGACACGTATCCGTTTTCCTCATTCTTACCACAAGCGATTTTGTCCGCGATGAAACTTTCGGGTTTCACTTGAAAAAGAACTGAGCAAGTCGGGGCAACTGGATTTGAACCAGCGGCCTCTGCGTCCCGAACGCAGCGCTCTAGCCAGGCTGAGCTATGCCCCGATTATTGCAACTATTAGATTCAACAATATTGTGCTGCAATCTCAAATTTAAGCCGTCAACATCTTCACCAATTCAAATATCCAGACTATTTTACTGACTTACTCTTATGTGTCAAGATGGAGGCAATCAACCCTTGTTATACCACACATTTTTTAACATACGTTTTTTTCTGGCGAATACGAAATAAACAAAATAAACCAAACAAACGAAATTTTGCTATACCCGACCCTGTCATAAAATGTTGTCCTTTGCTGGCAAAACTAAAAAAAACATTTCGCGGCTATAAAACTAAACTGTTGGTTTTCAGAAGTTCAAAATCGGAGTTCAGAAGTCCAAAATCGGAGTTCAGAAGTCCAAAATCGGAGTTCAGAAGTCCAAAATCGGAGTTCAGAAGTCCAAAATCGGAGTTCAGAACTCCAAAATCGGAGTTCGGAACTCCAAAATCGGAGTTCGGAACTCCAAAAT
>JAISQH010000203.1 GCA_031274385.1 Planctomycetaceae bacterium
CCAAAACAATTGACTAAATAATTGACCAAATAATTTGCCAAAACATCAATCGTGTGACTGCCGAAAGTATAAAAGACGCAAAGAAAATCGATCTGTTTAGAATCAAAACCTTCGTGTTCTTTGCGTCTTTGTGCAAAACATTAAAAAACAAAATAGACAGTTATGGCGTTTCCTGTCAATTTTTGAAATCGCACAAACGGTTGAAAGATTACATTTTTTAATTTTGTTGTACACAATGACTTCTGATTCCTGTGAAACGTTGTTTGAAATTGGTTTGAATTTGCTTGCCCAAGATCAATTCGGCGAAGCAGCGGAACAATTTTCGCGCATTTTGTCTGTTGAACCGGACAATATTGAAGCGTTACGAAAACGTTCTCAAGCGTTTTTCTACGATGCGGAATTTGAAAAAGCCCTTGCTGATCTCAATACCGCTATTGCCATCGCACCGGATCAACCGAATCTCTATATCGACCGTGCCAATATGCAAATCATATTGGACGAAACGGCAGATATTCGCGAGGATGCTGAAACAGCATTGAAACTTGATCCGAATGATTCAGCTGCTTATGTTACTTTAGCGAATTATTGGAACGTCCACTTTGATCTGGAAAAGATGGCTGAAATGATCAATCTCGCTCTTCAAATTGATCCGAACGATTTTGCCGCATTGAATTATCAAAGTTACATTTTTAATTATAAGAGTCAATCAAAAGAGTCAGAACAATGCCTCAACCGTGCTTGCGAAATTCTTGAAAAAAAGTTGACCAAAGAAAACCGGGACTATGATAGTCTCATTTTTTACAAGATTATTTCCTTTTCTAAAAATAACTTTGAACTTGCCCTTGATATTGGCAACGAAATAATCCGGCGATTTCCGAAACTTCCATTTACTTATGTGAATCGCGGTCAAACATTTGCCCAACTCAATGATTTTTCCGACGCCCAATCCGATTTTGAAACGGCGGAAAAGATGTTTGATCAATTGGAAATCAAAGATTCCCGACTCTATTGTGGACAAGCCGAGATGTTGCTCCGGCAAGGTGAGCCGAATCGTGTTTGTGAATTATTGGAACAAGTTTTCGGGCGGATACCGGATAATCCGGCGGCGTTGATCTATTGGCTTGATGCCGCCCAAGCGATTATTGCGGCTGAAGAAAAAAGCATTGATATTGACAAAACAATTGATAAGGCAAACCATCTTTGTCAATTGGTTCCGAATTATTATCACGCTTTTTTGCTCCGAAGCCTATTCTTGGCACAAAAAAACGATTGGCATGCGTCAGATGACGATTTTGAATGGGCAATTGATCTTCTTCCGAAAACGACCGAATATCAATTTATTGCGGCGGCAATTGCCTATAATACGGGACGTTACACGACCGTTCATAAACGTTACATGCCGGCTCGTGATTTATTCAATGACATTTTGCAACGCGAACCGGATAATATTGACGCATTGGTTTGGCGTGGAATGACCTGGACATCACTTGGTATTTACGATTGTGCTGTTAAGGATTTTTCCAGAGCGTTGGAATTGAAGGGAGTTGATGCTGATATTCTTATTCGCCGTGCAAGCGCGTTGCTCGGTCTGGGGAATTGTTCATTCACTTGCTCCTATTATCGTAAGGCAATTGCCGATTTTACGCTGGCAATTGAAATCAACCCAAAAGATTCCAAACACTGGTTTGAACGCGGTGTTGCTTGGTTTCTGGTTGCCCGCAAAGCATGGTTCGGAACGAAAAAGAGTCTTCAAAATTCCATTGACGATTATTCCGAAGCAATTCGTCTGGATTCGAAAAATGCTGATATTTGGTATAATCGGGCATTGTCTTATTGGTTCTTGTTGAATATTGATGCGGTGATTGACGATTGCAGCGCGGCACTCCGGTTCAATACCAACCATATTGATGCCCGAGAACTCCGTGCCCAAGCCTACCGCCGATGCGGAGAGATCAAAAAATCCGCCGAAGATTATCTCTTCATCGAGCAGATGGACAACCGGAACCATTAACCAGAATCAGCGCGATTTCAACATAAAACTGAACCCGAAAAGCAGAGCGAACCGAAATAAAAAGATCGGTGTAACCCAATACGGCAATTTTGTCAGATTAAACGATTTTCGGATTGGCGTTAAAAAACTGACAACAAACTGACAACCGGCTACTAACTACTAACAACTAATTACTGACGAACAATGCAACAACATCTTGAATTGGCGAGGAAAATTGCTTATGAGGCGGGCGATCTGACGCTTCGATATTTTTACGATCCTGATCATGTTCCGGTGGAGCGAAAGGCAGATGAGTCACCGGTAACGCTTGCGGATCGGGAAGCTGAAACGTTGTTACGGCGGCGGATTGAAGAACAATTTCCGAATGACGCTATTCTTGGCGAAGAGTTTCCGGTTCGTGAAGGAACCAGTGGTTTCCGTTGGCTGCTTGATCCGATTGACGGTACGAAGTCGTTTATTCACGGAGTGCCGTTATACAGTACGCTTATTGGTCTTGAACGGGACGGCGTTAGTATTGGCGGTGTGATTGCGGTACCGGCACTTTCGGAGTTGGTTTGGGCTGGTCGCGGGCTTGGTGCCTGGCACGAAGCAAAACGTTTCGGCAATCCGGTGCCGGCACACGTTTCCCGTTGCCAAACCATTTCCGAAGCGTTATTTCTAACCAGTGAGGTCTTAACGTTTGATCATTCGGATCGGCAGGATGCTTACAAACGGTTGGAGGGGCGAGTTCGGTTGACGCGGACTTGGGGCGATGCTTACGGCTATTTTCTTGTCGCAACCGGTCGTGCTGAAATCATGGTTGATCCGTTGCTCTCGGACTGGGATGCCGGACCGTTGCTCGTAATTCTCGAAGAAGCCGGCGGGCAATTCACCGACTGGAAGGGAAACGCCACTGTCTTCGGTAAAGAAGGCGTCGGAACAAACGGCGTTTTACATAATAACGTCTTACAAATATTAAATAGAGAATGAGGAAGATCGTCGGGAACTTCTAAAAACCTCACTTTTCACAAATCTCGCATTGAAAAATAAAGGACTTGTGAGCAATTTTTAGGTAAAATAATAAGTCTTTAGAAGTTCCCACAAGTCATAATCGCATTCGCATTGACGTTAGCGACGGGGGCTCGCCCCCAAAAAATGAATCGACGCGCACTTTAAAATTGAAACTTTATCAAAAGAACAGTAGGAAAAAATTCTCTCTGAATCAAAAAGAATGTTTGCCTTTAACAAAATGAGAGATAAATTTGGTGAAAAAATTGTAATTTGTGTAAAAAGAGTTATACTGTGTCGAGATTGCGATTGGTTTCTTTACCAAACTGCCGCGTAAAGGCAATTTGGTGCCGGAACGACGATACGAAAAACAACAGTTATATACCTAACGAAAATTATCGTTTGGTCTATTTCAATGCGTTTATTGTAGGGGCAACCCTTGCGGTTGCCCTGTGCCATCATACGCATTGAAATAATTTGTATCTAAATCAATAGTAATACAGGGCAACCGCAAGGGTTGCCCCTACGAAAATATCGATCTATTAAAATAGACAGATACGTCTAATATTTTGGAATAAATTTGGGGAGTCTGTTCATCAAGAAGTTTCTTTTGGATTTGAACTTCTTTTCCAAGTTTTTTTGAATAGTTTTTTGAATGGTTTTTTGAATGGTTTTTTTGAATCCGATTGCTCCGATTGCTCCGTCTTTACGAAATGGCACGGTCGAAACAACATCGTGATTCTTTTTGCAGTTGTTCAACCAATATTCCGAAAAACGAAGAAAGAACTTACTTCCTTCACCGTATCACTGTTTTTGAATGAATTGTCATGGAACTGTTGACACGCTTTCAAAACTTGTTTTTCCCGATTGATCCGCCCCAACTCTTTTTTTTCAGATCACAAAGAGTTTCGGTACAGAATATTATTATTTTAACGATTTTAACTATTATTCTTATTATTCTCGATGTTTCGACGGTTATTGGGGAAGATTTTGGGATTCCCAAAAGAAATCCGTCGTTTACACAGTCGAGTTATTCGTCACCGTCTGCCGGTTCGCCGGTCTTTTCGGTTGCGGCACAACCGGCAGGCAAAATTGGTTCGCAGGTTTCCGCACCAACCGAATCGCCGGCGTCGCCCCAATTGTCCCAGTTTCCCAATGTTGTTCGTTTGGTGGCATTCGATCAAAGCGGACAATCTTTTGGCAGCGGTTCTTATATTGGTAATTATGGTGAATACGGTTTGATTCTTTCCAACTGGCATGTTATTTACGGGGCGGACGGATTGGTTCACATTCATTTTCCGAACGGTTTTTCTTCTTACGGTGCAGTTATTTTATCGGATCGAAAATGGGATCTTGCGTTGATTGTTATTTCGAGACCTCCCGGTTCGGTGCCGCTTCTTCCGATTTCGCAAACAACACCCAAACCGGGTGATCCTCTTTGGATTGCCGGTTATGGTTCCGGGTCTTATCGTTTGGCGGGCGGTCGTTGTGTTCGTTATCTGGCTCCAGAAATTCCCCAAGACGGTTCGGCACCGCAGTATGAAATCGTTGATCTTTCCGTCAGTGCCAGGCAAGGCGATTCAGGCGGTCCCATCCTGAATTCCAGAGGTGAATTAGCCGGAGTTTTGTTTGGTTCCGATATGATTCGAAATACTGCCGGAAGTTATTGCGAACGGGTCAATCGGTTTCTGAACCAGACTCGTTCTTCAATGGAATCGCTTCCGCGTCGACCGGAAGTTTATTTCGCTTCCATTGAACAAGGCGGACCTCGGCGGCTTCTGAGCGACAGCCTCAATACGGTTCCAATAGAACAACAAAAAACAAAAGTTTCCCAGCAACGCCGAGCCGATTTTGCCGGTTCTTCTATGTCGTTTGGTACACGTTCCGGTTCACTGCGTTACACGCAACCGGTTCCGCCTGCTTCTTTTTCTGTTTTTGAAAAAAAGATTGAAGACATTCCGGTTTCCCAACCAAAATCAGTCGAATCCGACAAACCCATCCCTTCAGTTCCCGAAACCCCTCTGACGCCGTTATCGTTTGAATCCAATCTTGATCCAAAAAATTCCCATGCTGTTCGAACGGCGGCATGGACTGGACTGAATCATTGGTCAACTGCGGGATTTCAATATGGAAGTATCGGTATTGACTCAAACCCTTCGGCTGGTTCAACAGACGAAACGCCGATTATTCAAGTAGGACACCAAATTTCAGACCGTGTTGTAACACCTATTTCCTCTGTTACTTCTTCTGTTATTTCTTCTGAAAAACAGGTTTCTGCTAATAAAAGCACGAATAATAGTGCTGATAAAAACAAGGTTCAAACGGTTTTTGTTTCTGAAATTTCTGAAGTTTCCGAAGAAAACGCGGTTACGGAAGAAATAAAAGAAAAGGTTCCGCAAGGGTTAATTTCTGTTTCGGAACGTCAAAAATCGCTTCCTCCGATTGTGTTTCTTTCCGGTTTTTTGACTGTTTCAGCCCTGCTCGTTTTTTCGTTTCGCCTCTTGAAAAATGACTGAGTTCCGGCGGAATCGTTATTAACGAAACAAACAAAACAAATAAGGAACGGGAAACACTGTAAATTACAGGGCGAAATTCCACTTTGCAAAAATTCAGTTATAAAAATATCTCCGTCCATTTCGCGTCTTCTGTGTTTTCCGCATTAAAAAATTTATTTGTAAATTATAGTTCAAACGCTTTGGGGCATTGTTTTTGGAATTGTTTCCAGGCATCTTTTAATTTTTTGTATTCCGGCTTTAAGTCATTGTCGGCTATTTTTTCTTGTTTTTTCTCGCCCAGTTCCTCAATAAATCTATAAAATTTCATTTCATTTTTTTCATCGCCAACTCTTTGCAAGGCTTCGATGAAATTGTTTGGCGGCTCGCCTTGTAAAACTCCTTTAGCATCGTCGCCGATTAGCCATTCGTGAATTTTGTGCGAAATGTCGATGTCATATTGAGTTACAAATTTCGGTTCGGATTTCATGGCTTCCTGCCACGCAGTTACAACATCTTTGCCGTCTTTCATAAACGATAAATCTTTCGTAAATCGAATCCATTTGTCGTTGTCGTTTAACTTTTCGTTTTGTGCCGCGTTGTAAACTTCAATCGCCGCAACAATTAAATCACGTTGCTTTTGTAGTCGTGAATCAATCGTTATCTCATTATCGTTAAAATTATACCAAAGTGTTTTTTCATCCTTGCGATCTGCCAACGCAATCGGATTAAAATTACCGTTAGGAAATAATTTTGCAACTCCTGCACGTAAATTACCATCGTCTAGCAACGTGTCTAACGATTGTTGTTCAGTCGGCAACTTGTCTTTACCGGAATCA
>JAISQH010000242.1 GCA_031274385.1 Planctomycetaceae bacterium
CTCCTTAGGAGTTCCGGTAAATTTGTGATGACTTACCCCGTGCTGCGCTCCGCTTGCACGGGGTTATCCAAATGAAACTCCTTCGGAGTTGTTTTTAATTCAATACCAAAACAATTGACCAAAACAATTGACTAAAATAATTGACTAAAATAATTGACTAAAATAATTTACCAAAACATCAATCATTAAAAACAAAATAGACAGTTACGTTCTATACCGCCGGCAGTGATGAAGTTGACGTTTTTTCGTATCATTTTTGGGCGGGTTTGAAACCTTGTTATACCACACAAGTCGTAAATGTATTCGCATGTCGTTAGCGATGGGGGCTTGCCCCCGAACTATGAATCGACGAGGGCTTGCCCCTTAAATTGATTACAGACGCAAGCGTACGAAAAGAATCAATCATTTCGTGGTAAGCCCCCGTCGCTAACGCGACTTGTGTGGTATAACGAGGTTTGATAAAAAAACAAATACTGTTACAAATTTAGAACAGGTACACAAATCCGCAACCGGCTGAAAATTGGTCTCGTTTGCGCCCTTCGTCAAAAGGGCGGGAATCAGCAGCGTAATCGTAACGAAGTTCCGGTCGAATGTTGACACGGCGGTACGGCGTCCAATTGACTCCAAGCGTCAGACCGTACAAATCGCCCGTGTAATAACCCGTGAACGGTCGTGAAAAACCGGAATCACCCATCCATTGATTGGCGTGAATCTGGTCAAACCGAAGTCCGATCTTCCAACGCGGGTTGATTTGGAATGTCAGGTAATGCGCTGTACCAAAATAGGTCGCGTCCGCCGCACTGCGTTTGCCGTCACGATCTCCAAAATTCCACTGGAACGTATAATGCCAACATGGTGAAATCATCCAATTAACAGCAAACGTGTGTTGAAATATCGTACCGCCCTGATGAAATTCGCCATTTCGGTAACGCCCGTTGCCAAGACTTGCCGCATACGCGGTGTACCACACGGAAACCGACGGAATCGGACGCCAATAAACTCCGCCCAAAAAACCTTGATCGTTAAATTCGTTGCGAAAACTGGTGTCCGCTCCCTGAACGTAACCGAAACTCAACCAGAAATTCGGTCTGTAACGATATTCCGCCAAAACGCCGCTATGCGTTTGCGGTTCGGTGTAAAATAAATTGGAATGGCTATAAAATGTTGACTTAGCCGCTTCAAGTTGTTCAACACCGAGAAGCGTTTCAAATTTACCGATTTTGACCGACAGATTCTTGTAACCCAATAAACCGTACAGTTGCGGTAACGAAACGTAATAATCACGAGCGTGTCCCCGATAATCAAACGAAGCATCACCGTAACTCTGCGACAACCGTGCGTCCGTACCAAATTGGAAATCCGCCTTAAAACCCCAATCAAACTCCCGACGCGCGTCAAGGTCTCTTTTTAAACCAATCCAAAGTTGATTCAACATCGGTTTTGTCGAATGAACATTGCCCAGCAACGACGAGTTGCCGGTATTCGGAAACAGATAATCTTCACTGTGTCCGTCCCGCGATATTGTACTGAAATGGCGTGTTTTGTTGCCTTCACTGTTAACATAAAATCCGCCTTCGACCCAACCGTAAAGTTTGAGTCTGCTCCAACAACGAGCAATTCCGGTACAATTAACCGCCGGTTCGCAGCCCGAATTGCCCGGCTCGTAAAGAACCGGTCTGTCAAGACTACTCGGCGAATCAAGATGCCGCGCAATATAACCCGGTATCGAATAAGAGGTTGTCGAACCGAATGACTCAGCCCGAAGTTCCCGTACAAACAACACAACAAAAACGCACAAAAAACAGAAACCCAATCTTTTTTTCACGGTAATTCTCCTTTCGGAAAAAGGGGGATAAATATAATCCCGTTACCGTAAAAAAAAACGGTAACGGATTGTCTTAACAGGCAATCCGTTGCCGTCCTCTTCCATACTCTTCAGTCTGCGGTTTTTTGATAAAAGTTAATGGTTTTTCTTAAAACGAAACAACTCCGCCAATGCCGCCGGAAAACTGATCCCGGTTTTTGCCGTTATTGAACGGTTTATCATCGGCATCTTTACTCGCACTGTAATCGTACCGGATTTCCGGGCGGAGACTGATATTCGTGTACGGTTTCCAATTCAGACCAAGCGTGTAGTTGCTCAGATCGTTTCCGTAACCGTACGACGCGTCCACGTTCACCCATTCCGCACGAAAACCAATGCCCCAACGGTCATTGAACTGATACGTCAGGTAATTTGAAATCCCGTACATGTATTCATGATCTCCGCCGTTCCTGGTTTTAATATCGTTGTAGTCCCATTGCAGCGAATAATTCCATTTGTCCGAAATATCGTAACTTGCCGTCACCGTATGCAGATAAATATTCGTACCGCTAAGACCATATCGGTTAAAGTCATCATCGTCCGTATCATGATATGCTCCATAACCATTACGATTATACATGACCGCATACGAAAGATTCAGTTTATCGGTGAGTTGATACGAAATTGTTCCGAGAAAACCGTGATCGTCATAAGCGTTCTCAAAAGAGGCATCCGCACCGGTTATGTAACCCGCTCCAAGTGACAATCTGTCATTGGGCGTGTATTCGAAAAAGGCTCCTGAATGGGAGGTCGGCTCAACCAGGAAAAGATAGGAATGACTGTAGAAAAAAAAGTCGGGAGCACGAAGTGCTTCAAAACCAAGAACCGTTTCAAATTTACCGAGTTTGACGGAAAGATCACCGTAAGCAAGTTGCGCATATAATTGCGGAATCGAAGTATGATAATCTCCGTCCTGCCAACCGTAATCGAATTTCGCATCGCCCCAACTTTGAGCAAAAAACGCTTCAGTACCAAAAAATCCTTCCGCCGCAAAACCCCAGTCAAGACCGTGTTGACCGTCCGCTTCCTTTTTAACACCAAGCCAAACCTGATTGATCTGGAAATCAGTCGAATGGACGGTCGATAACAAATTACCGTTACCGGATGTTTCGTCAAATTGCGCCACTTCTCTGCCGTTGAAATTTTGAGCTCGTGACCGTGCAATGGTGTTGCCGCGACTGTTCGTATAAATGCCGCCTTGAACCCAACCGAACACTTCAATATTGTCAAAAAACGATTTGCGATGACGTTTATTCTTAAACGGGTTAAACGTTTTCCATGAATCGCAGACCGCGTCACAAGGATCACTCCCAATCGCATCGCAAGGATCGCAGGAGTTATTGATTCGGGAACTTCGGCAACAAAACCAATCACTCTCAATCGGTTCACAAGGCAACCACACTTTCTCAATCGGTTCACAAGGAGAACACGCTTCCTGACCACGATAAACGGAATCGGTTTCCGTTTGAGCAAAAACTCCCCCCCAACCGGAAAGCAAAACTAAAAATAGTGAAAATACAAAAACTTTTCTCATAATTTGTTCTGGGGTTTTTAGGTTTTTTATTTAATTTGTTTAATTTATTTAATTTGTTTAACTTATTAACTTTATTTAAATTTGTTCCATTATTGAACAATGGGAGGGGTAATACGTTCTATCGGCATGTTCTGCGGCAAAACTTAAAATATTACAATTGCAGCGATTCCTCCGCTTAATTGTTCTTTATTGTTTCCGCCGCCGAACGGCTTAAAACCGTTTCGATAAAATGTCCAGTCATAGCGGATTTCCGGTCGAATCGTCAAATGTTTTATTGCGTTCCAATTTGCTGCTAATGTCAGATTGTAAATGTCGGTTCCTTGTCCGCCGGTGAACGGTGCCAGATCGACAAAAGTTCCCTTGCCGCTCAACCATTCAAATCGGGTTCCAACCGACCATTTTTTGTTGATTGTATAAATTAAATGTTGATTGAAACCGTACGATTTTCGGATCACGTCGGCACCGACGGAACCGCCGTCGTCGTTTGCCTGACTCCAAAGTCCTTCGATCATATAAAACCAATGTTTATTGATTTGCCATGTGTAACGTAATGTCATGATGATTTCATTTTCCGTCCAATAAGTCCGACCGTAATTCAACGCGTCGGAGTGACGGTACAAACCATTGTGATCTCCCCAATAAAGCGAATAAACAAATCCCATCGCTTCATTCGGTTTATACTGAATTTGTCCGAGAAATCCGTTATCGCCGAATCGGTTGTTGAAACTATTATGATAACCCGCCGTCCAACCGCCAAGAACTGTCCATTGATTATTGATTTTGTACTCGGCAATCGCTCCGGCGTGTGTCATTGGCACGCTGTAGCAAAAAGAAGCGTGCGAATAGAAAAAGGACAACGATCCGGGAATCGGTTCATGAGTCATAATCGTTGCAAATTTTCCGGCGCGGAGTTTCAGATTTTTGTATCCGATTTCGGCGTAAAGTTGGACAAACGTATCGTAATAATCGCCGCTGCCCCAATTGTAATCGAAAGAATGATCACCGAAACTCTGAGCAAATCGTGCGTCCGTACCAAACACAAAATCGGTACGAAATCCCCAGTCCCAACCGTGTTTGGTATCCAATGTTTTTTCCGCGCCGAGCCAAAGTTGGTTGAGCATGAGATCGGTCTGTTGAGTTGTTCCGGTAATGTACGAATTTCCAGACAACGGGTCAAGATTCCGTGTTGCCGGACCGAGTCTGTTTGTATTGTACTGATTTTTATGCCCGTGACTGTTGACGTACAACCCCGCTTGCAGCCAACCATAAGTGTCAATAAGATTCCAGACGCTTTTTTTGCGATTCTTTTTGTGACCGAAAACATTGTTACAATCGGCAGATTCGCAGGGATCACAAAAAGGATCGCAAAAAGGATCGCAAAAAAGATTGCCGCACGGTTCACATGGAGCGATTTCGTCACAGGTATTGCGAAACATGGAATCGCGGGGATGTTGTGCTTTGATCGGGCGGGGAATCATGACGAATGTCAAAATAGCCAGAACGGTAAAGGTAAATATTGTCCGTCTCATCGGATTTTATTGAGTAACGAAAAGGGATTCGGATTTATTGTCTATTCACCAATTCGACAGAGAAAGTGTCCACAAACAGAAAGTTCGAAGAAAATTTCAAGAATTACTAAAGCAGCCGTACTATAAACGCAACGTTTGGAGCAATACGACCGATTGAAAAAGAATCCGTAACCGCTAAGGTTTGCCTGATTGGGATTGGCGGTTTGGAATTGGGGAATTGATAACAATTCCACCGTTTGTATGATTACAAAACAACAAGGTCGTTGTCTGTAGCCAATAGTCAGTAGTCAGTTTTTGAAATTTGTGATTTGGGGTTTGTGATTTGTGGGAGACGCAAGCGAATCCCAATCTAACAATTTACCCGTAGGGGCGACCCTTGCAGTCGCCCTGAATTAAAGAGTTCAATTTTGATGTATGGGTTGACCTGACACGCCGCCCCCCAATGACCACTTTTTATTGAACACCTACGGAGGTAACTGTCTATTTTGTTTTTTCAAGTTTGCGTGCAACGATGCAAAAACAATTCCGTAAAACAATTCCGTAAAACAACTCCGTAGGAGTTGACTTTGGATAACCCCGTGCAAGCGGAGCGCAGCACGGGGAAAGTACAAAAAATCAAAACGAACTCTGAAAGAGTTCAATAAAAAGTACATT
>JAISQH010000288.1 GCA_031274385.1 Planctomycetaceae bacterium
ACCGACAAAAAGCGTTAACGGAGCAAGCTCAATATCCGCCTTGCGAATCCGAGCAAAATTTTCAACATGAAGCGTAATGTAATCAGACATGATAATATTTTTATATTTTAAATTTTGATTCAAAAATTCTTCTTAAAAATTACAGATACAGATTTTGTGTTGATTTGATAAAAACATTGAATATCGGAAGATCTCGCAATTTTGTTCCTATTATACTGTGTATCAATCAAAAAACAAGTACCGTCATTCTGTACAATGTTTTGTGTCTTGTACTAAAACGTTTGGCGTATCATATATTTTCCTTGTTCAAGTTCGTATTCTTCACGGTTGAAACGGTAATTGTCAAGGAGTTCTTTTGGATTTCGGAAAAAACGTTGCAATTCACGAAGTGTTGCGGTGTCCGGTTCCGAGTCGGAACGCTTGGAGTGGGAAGAAATCATTAAAGCAAGATAACGCCCTTTGTTTTTGTACTGAAACGAAAAAGTGCCGTCAGCATTGGTTCGTTGAAACATTCCTCCCATTTCTTCAATCTGCTGTACACTGTCACCGGTTGAGAGGAGATGGCTGTCGCCGGGACGGAGACCAACACCGGAAATCGGAAAAGTCGGTATACGATCCAACGGCAAAAACAAAACAACCGCGTCCGCATCAGGTATCCGTTCGCCGTCAATACCCCGATAAAATAATTTTCCCGTAACAAGATTCTCCGATGACGGAACCGCTCTCGCCGAACCATTGCTTTCAGAATCGCCCTTGCGAAAATCTGTAACAAACAAACAAATACTAAATCCACCGACAAATCCGAGCAAAAATACAATAAAAAGCCACGTTCGAAATAACAACCAAGTCTGATGTTGACGAAACGTCATCGCTTCGATTTCCCGGTTTTCCGGGATGGAACGGGCAGATTCGGCGGGTTCGGCGGTGAAGGGTTGATCTGTTACAATTTCGTTGCCTTTGGGTTGGGTTGTCCAAAATTCTTTGATCCAACGATCCACATCTTCATGATCAAGCTCTTCCAAAGAAAAATTCGGCTCTTCATCGGTTTCCGCATTGCCCCTCTCTTGAACCGGAACCGGTAATCCGGCAGGCTGTTGTTGTAATGACGTTGTTCTTGTTTTTTTCGCAATTCTTTCCGCAGTTTTTTCCGCTTTCTCCGTTTTTTCCGTAATACGTTTCCGTTTCAGGAACTGATAAAGCATTTCGGCTTGCGCAACCGATTGAGCCGGCACAGTCAGACGTTCGCCGCATTGCGGACACACAACGGTTTGACCGGCTCTTTGCGCGCCGATTTGAATCATCTGGTTGCAGCATTTACAAAAAAAACGAATCGGCATAATAGTAGCAATAACAACCATCAATGATGCAACTTCACACAACCACAAAATAAATCATGTAACCGGTTCACGGTTATTCCATTTTACGATACACTGCCGGTTTAACATATTTCCACGGCGTCTGGTCACGTCCCAATGTTTCCGAATGACCAATCAGAAGATAACCGCCGTTGACGGTTTGTTTGTACATTCGGTTGACAAGATCAATCTTGGTTTCCGTATCAAAATAGATCATAACGTTACGGCACCAGATACAGTCAAACGGTTTTTTGAACGGCAATGTCTTATTCATCAAATTGAAACGGCGTATTGTGACTTCTTTTTTAACCTGATCAATGACTGCAAAACCTTCCGGTGTTTTCTTAAAATATTTGTTGATGATGCCCGGAGCAACTCCTTGAAGCCGTGTTGCGTCATAGACGCCTTTCTTGGCGGCAATCAACGCCTTCTCTGAAACATCGGTTGCCAGAAGTCCGCAATCCCAGTTTTTATAATCAGCACCAAAATGTTCCAGAAGCGTCATAATCAAGGTGTAAGGTTCTTCACCGCTGGAGGCGGCAGCACACCAGATTCGCAAGTCGTTATTGCCGCGTTTTTTATGTTCTGCTGTCATCCAGGGCAAAATATCGCTTTTAAAGAAGTCGAAATGATCCGGTTCGCGAAAGAAAAAGGTGTGATTGGTAGTGATTTGGTTTGCCAGTTCACTGATTGCCGCATCGGTTTTATCGGCGATGAGGCTGTCGTAATACTGCCTGAACGTCTTAAAATTATGCAGACGCAGTATTTTCTGGAGCCGTCCGACCACAAGGCTCTTTTTCTGGTCGGAAAGCGTGATACCAAAGCGGTTGTACACCAAATCGCGGATCGCATGGAACTCCGCATCGGTGATATTCATTAATTCTGAATGTATAAGCGGTTCATCCATGGAAGTAACCTATCCACATTTTGAGTGCCGACGGAAATGAAATGAGATAAAAAACAGAATCAGTTTCCTCCTTCAACAAACACTCTCAAGAGTTCTGTGTTGAGAAAACCATCAACAATATGTCATAATAATATACCAACGATTGAAAACTTGCAAGCGTCCCAATCGATATTCACTTTCAAACGGTTGTTTGCGGGATGCCGATTAAAGCAAACGGGATACTGCCGGAATACCTAAATCCCCCACTAATTTTTACACACATGGGAATATTCTTTCTTGCGATGCACTCTTGTAATTCTTTTTTCTTCGCGATAGAATTACGGACAATTAGTTTAATTTTATCGCAAGTTTTTGCACTCGGTCTTTCCTATCCCACAATAAGGAAGGCACGAAAAACCATAAGTAAAACATTGCGTTTCCGAAAGGGGGCGTTGTGTCTTATGGCTTGCGGGTTTCGGGGTTCGCTTTTGCGCAACTTCGCCGCATTTTTTGTGGCTATTTCAGTGGGATGAATGGGAAACTCGCTTGGTGCAACATAGCGTTCCCGTTTTTATGCGCACCATTCTTGACATCAGCAACGATATTAACTTCCATCTATCAAAGTTGAAAGAACTTTCCGCCGAAGTTGTGTCCGTTTATACAACACCGAATGACTGTCCCGATTTTACCGGAACCAACTGTTCGCAACCGAAGCCAACCCGCAAAAGACGCAAAAGGATAGAATTAAAATTGTTGATAGAAGCAGCGGTCGATACTTTCGGAGCGGAAATACCAATCAAAGAATTTGCTGAGAAAGCAGGATTAGCGGAGTCATTACTTTACAGAGAACCGTATTCTACTTATCTCGAAAAGGCACGCAAGGAATACGAGAAAAAGCGTAATGCAGAGCGGGTGGCGGATTATAAAACAATACAATACAAGGAAGACCGTCAATAATACTGGCTGACAGACTGACTAAAAACTCACTAAGTTAGTCAGTGTTTTATTTTTTTTGACATTGATATTTACGGAACATAAACGGTTTTGGAGAAAATTTTAGAGAGTTTTTTTATATTTACAGATAAGGAACATATAATGTCCTTGATGAAAGTTCAATTAGTGATAAGACAGAACAATAATCCGTTTTTTGATACAAACTAACTGGCAATTCGCCAATAATTTTTAACCACTTGCTTATAAGGAGCAAAACTATGTTCAAGAAAATCTTTTTGGCAACAGCAATGATTGCCGTAGTGTCCCTCGCAGTGTTCGCCGTGTTCTCTTGTGCCAACAATGCGTATGCCATGAGTGAACCGGGTAGCAGTACCGGCGTAGAACAAACAGGTCGTATAGTGCACACAGTAGAGGACGGTAAGTTTGTTTCCTACCCAGAAACCAGACCTGTTTATACACAAAGTGATCGGAATCGTGACACAGGTGTTGCCATTCTAGTTTTGGGTGTTGCCGCTGCTAAAGCTGCTACTGAAAGTTCGAGTTCCAAATGATGCGGTTTTTCATTTTGTTAATCATTGCGGTGCTCATCATTGCTGGTTGCGAGGGTGAACATCCGCAGAAATGGGAAATTCTAAAATTTTTTAGATAGGTCCTATTAGCCGAAAACACGAATTGATTATGCGGTTTTATACTTTTTACAAGAACCCCGAATCATTCGTGTTTTGGGGTATGCTTTGTTATTACTTAGCACTACCGCCAACCAACATTGTTCTGCTTGCCTTTTTAGTTCCTCTATTTTGGGGACGAGCGGTTATCGACAGTAAAGAATGTCCGCTAAAAAACAGATACGTGTTTCTTGCGGCTTGCTTGTTTTGGTTTCCCTCAATATGGTGGGTTAGTTATCCTCATCCTTTTTGTTTTTTGGGATTAACCGCTCTTGTTTTTGTTCTATCATTGTTCTTGTTGCTGTTTTTCATATCAGCACAGGTTTTTGTTCACCGTTTTTATGTGCCGCTGCCTTTGGCAATGCCGCTCTGTTGGATTGGTTGTGAATACTTGCGTTGCAGTTTGTGGGATGGATTTTCTCTCTGTGCTTTGGAACACGCATTTTATAAAACGCCGGTTTTGATTCAACTTGCAAGCATTGGCGGACAATATCTTGTAGGCGGGGCAGTTATGTTTTTCGGGGCATTGCTCGTTTCCACATATTATTGGGAAAAAAGTAACCGTATTCCACGTTGGTGTTTTTTAACATTGATTGTAATGATTTTTGTTGCTGTAGGGGTTTTCAGTTATTCACGGATTGCTGCTGTCAACAAGGCAACTCTTCATTCGCCGTTTTTGACTGTTGCAGCATTGCAAGGGAAAATTCTTGTCAAACCGAAAGCAAGCTTTGAAGAACAATGCAAAAAATTTCAACAGTTTGTAGATGTTACCAAATATCTGATTGATGAAAACCAGAAACCAGATTTACTTATTTTTCCCGAAACAATATATCCGCCGTGTTTGTATGAATTTAATGATTTGCTTAAACCGGAAGACGATGGGTTGACAAGTGAGCTTGTTTCCGAGCCGTTCACCGTATTGGAAGATTATGTCAGAGAGATTCAAACGCCGCTTCTGCTTGGATGCTGTTTGTATCGGTACAAAGATACATTACCGCCGGAACGGTTTAATTCGGCAATGTTTATTTTGCCGGACAAAGAAAATACCTTTTGTCGGTACGATAAACATCTCCGTGTTAAGTTTGGAGAATATGTTCCTTACGCAGAATATATGCCGGAACAATTTCGTATCAAACCGATCAGTTCGGAAACAACACAAGGACATAGGCAGGTTGCAATGTATTTGAAAACACCAAGCGCAGAATGTTGTTTTATACCGAACATTTGTATTGAGAGTAGTGTTCCAGCCTATATCCGCAATCAGGTTTGGATTTTAAGAAAAGAAGGACACGAAGTCCAGATGCTGGTTAATCTTTCCTGTGACGGTTGGTTTCGGTTTTCACGGGAAATAGACCAGCATTTAGCCGCTAACGTTTTTCGTGCGGTGGAAAACGGACTTTGGCATATATCGGCAACGGATTGCGGCTTTTCAGCGGTTATTCGTCCTGACGGCGTGATTGGGGCTCATGGCGGACGCGGGCAACTCAATGCAGTTATCGAAAATGTTTATCCCAAAGCGGTGTTATCGTCTATACAGTCACCGACAATCTACCAGCGTTTCGGTGATTGGTATGCGTTAATTTGTTTGGAATTCATTTTTGCTGCTGTGTTGTACAAAATTGTAAGCCAAATCTTAACGAAAAATAAATCGTCCGCAAATATTTAAAAATACGAGAGTTGCCTTGTCAAAATTACGTCAAATCTCTGAACCTACTACCAAGTTCTGTAATGATTCATACTTTTTTAGTAAAAATGACCTTTTGTTTTCCGCTATGTCCCGATAGGGACAAGATATTGGTAGAACCGGAATGCCGCCAACATCATTCTGTCCTGTAGGAACAATATATTTTTATGGGAACTTCTAAAAACTCATCATTTTACTTAAAATTGTTCGCAAGCTCCTTATTTTTCAATGCGAAATTTGTGAGAAGTGAGGTTTTTAGAAGTTCCCTATTATCAAACGATTTACATTAAATGGAGAACCCGACAAGAAAGGACATGAAATTATTAAGGGAAATGTTAATCCGGATTTTATTTTTCACATACCGAGAACAATGAACAATTTTGCCGTCATTGAAGTTAAGGGAAATCTTAACAAGGGAAATTGTGACACCGGACTTACAAAGGATTTGTGTACATTAAAAAATTTTGTAGAAAACTATGAATATAAATGTGGTGTATTATTAATTTTTAATCATTCTATTTGTGAAGCGAAGAAAGTTATTCAGAAAATAGTAACTGAAAAGATTTCTGAAGAATATCTGAAAAAATTTTTCCTCGTATGTTCTAAATCGGAAGGGAAGTGTGAATATGAAAATTTATCAGATATTATGCAACAGAAATGAAATTAGAAAAATAACCATTAGGCAACCTCTGATTTCTATTTTTTTCGTGTATGTAAACTAAAAATGTATTAGGAGGATTTTCAAATGATTCGTCGCATGTTTCTTTTTGCCGTATTGTCGTTGGTGTTGCTTTGGAGTTCGGTGTCGGTTGCCCAACAACCATTCGGAACAACCACACCTTGGGGGAATGGCACACGAACAACGTTTTCCGATGGTTCCAGTGCAGTTACTTCGCCGTGGGGTAACGGAACGCGAACCCAATTCTACAATTCCAACGGCTCACACGGTGTAAGTGCCACTACTTCATCTTGGGGAAACGGCACACGGACGGAATTCCAACATTCCAACGGTTCACTCGGCGGAAGTGCTGTTACCTCGTCTTGGGGAAACGGCACACGGACAGAATTCCAACATTCCAATGGTTCACTTGGCGGAAGTGCTGTTACCTCATCTTGGGGAAACGGTACACGGACGCAATTCCAACATTCCAACGGTTCACTTGGCGGAAGTGCTGTTACCTCACCTTGGGGAAACGGCACGCAAACGCAATTTTACAACCCCAACGGTTCACTCGGAGGAAGTACAACCAGCGGAACACGGGTAACAGGATGGGGTTGGTAGCCTCGTTATACATCATTATGTCGTTTTATGTCGTTGGCTAGGGAAAAACAAAAAATGTAAGTTTATTGACGTAGGATGCCTTATAACCTTATTACAATACTTTTTAATAAGGTTATAAGGTTTTGATCGAGGGATACCTTTGGGCTACTAAGGTTGTTTTGT
>JAISQH010000301.1 GCA_031274385.1 Planctomycetaceae bacterium
TAACAATACTATAACGCCGTTCCAAAATACGCCTCCATGCAACAAAAATTGAAAATTCCTCAAAAAAACAATATAAATCATTATAACACAATATCTTAAAAAAAGTAAGGACAGTAGAAATAACAAAAATTCTTTCGTGTATTTTTGTGTTTTTCGTGGTTAAAAAAAATTTTTAGAAGTTGCCTGTAGTTTTTTCGCCCCGCAAGGGGCGAATCTCTGAATTACCTGCAAAAATCATTCCCCCACAAAAAACGAAATAATCAGGGAAAATTTCAATCCGATCTTTGTGTCCTTCGTGCCTTTGTTCGCCATGTAAATAATATTTATTTTGAATGTTGCAGATTGGGTATCGGGAGTTGAAGGAAACATACAAAATGATATACTTTTTGAGGTTCATGGGAAATTTTTCAAACGATTGACAAAATGAGCAACGACTATTACAAAACACTGGAAGTTCCGAAAACCGCAACGCAGGATGAAATTCAGAAGGCTTATCGGAAATTGGCGAGGAAACACCATCCCGATATGAATCAGGACAATCCGAAGGGGGCTAAGGAAAAATTTCAAAAGGTTCAGGAAGCCTTTGATGTTCTTGGGAATCCTGAAAAGCGAAAGATTTACGATCAATATGGAGTTTCTCCTGATCAGATGGGTTCCGGCGGCGGTCAGGGACCGTTTCAATGGTCATTTGGCGGCGGAGGGACCCGTAGCGACAATTTTAGTTTGGACGATCTTATGAAAATCTTCGGAGCCGGCAACACCTTTGGCGATCAAACGCGGGAAGATTTTTTTAATGCCGCTCGGCGTTCGAAACGTAGATCGGCTCGTGACGAATCCGGTTATGGCGGTTCTACTCAGGGCGGGTTTGCTCCCAACGGTTCTGATGTTGAGCATTCTCTTACGATTCCTTTTGTCATGGCGGTTGAAGGCGGGAAGGTTGATATAAAAATCCGGCGTCCTTCCGGTCAGGACGAAACGGTGACGGTGACAATTCCGGCGGGCATTAGCAATGGCAAAAAGATTCGTCTTAGCGGTCTTGGCAATCCCGGTCAATACGGCGGTAAAGCCGGAAATCTTTTGATCAATGTTCAGGTGGCGGAGCATCCTTTTTTCAAACGCAAAAACCAACATCTTTATGTTAAAATTCCGATCACTCTCAAAGAAGCGGTTTTTGGTGCGAAGATTGACATTCCGACACCGAAGGGCAACGTAACGTTAACGGTTCCGGCTGGTTCCAGCAGCGGTACTAAGTTACGGGTTCGCGGCTGCGGTGTTGCCTGCAAGGAAGAACACGGTGATCTTTTCGCGGAACTTTCGGTTGTTTTGCCGCAACAGTGGACTTCGGCGGACAAAGAACTCCTCCAAAAAATCACTTCCGAACCGTCAGAACCAATTCGGAATAAATTGCAATGGAATTAGATTCTTTGGTACTATTCATTTTGCACGTTGGAATTTTTGTTTCTTTTTTTTGAGATATGAAACAAACGAAAAAGACGAAAACCGAATTTCGTCTGTTTTGTTCTTTTCATGTTTTTTCAAAAAATTCTTCGTGTTCTTGGTGCCTTTGTGCGCCATTATAATTATATAAAATATCTATTTTGAATGTTGCAGTTTGACTGTAGGGGGGACTTGTCAAAACTTTTCTGAAATGAAATACTAGACGAACGTTACATTGACGTAATATAACATTTCCTTCAATCCCCTCAAAATTCCATGAAACAGTCTATTTGTTTGACCACATTTGTTTGGACTTTCGTTTTGTGTGTTGCTCCGGCGTTTGCGGACGAACTTTTTCCGTTCGTGATTTCTTTTGACGCCCCGAAAAACGCAACAAATATTTCGCAACAACTTGACGCGCCTGCCGGAAAGAACGGTTTTGTTCGGGTTCGGGACGGACATTTCGTTACTGATAAAGGACGAATCCAGTTCTGGGGAACCAACACCTGTTTTGCGACAAACTTTCTCGATCACGCCGCTGCCGACCGAATGGCTGACCGGCTTGCCCGTTTCGGAATCAACTGCGTTCGGCTGCACCACATGGATTCCCATGACATCTGGGGCGGTTCCAACGCCAAAACAATGATGGAATTTGACAAAAACCAACTCGATAAACTCGATTATTATGTTGCCGCACTGAAAAAACGAGGAATTTATGTCAACGTTAATCTTCACGTTTCACGGTCATTGGACGAACGTGACGGTTTTCCGAAAAACATCAACCGTCCGTCGCACGACAAGGGAATCGACAATTATTATCGTCCGTTTATTGATGCGAACAAAAAATATGCCCGCGATCTCTTAACGCACGTTAATCCCTACACCGGAAACGCCTACAAAGACGAACCGTCCGTCGCAATGATTGAAATCAATAACGAAAATTCTGTTGTTACGATGTGGGGCGGATGGGGCGGTCTCGATGTTATTCAAGACCCGTTCCTCAGCGATCTGCGAAAACTTTGGAACGATTGGCTCAAGACAAAATACAAGAACGACAACGGACTTCGCAAAGCGTGGAATTGCCGATCTGTTCCGCTTGGCAATGAACTGCTCAAAAACAGCGATTTTGCGAACGGTTATGTGCCGGACTGGAAAGGTTGGAATTGGGAAACTGACGAAGAAGCCGATGCCTCCGTCTCCAACAATAACAACATCTTGCGGCTTGATGTACGAAAAAAGGGCAAAGTCGATTGGCATCCGCAGTTGACCGCATCCGGTTTTGCCGTGACGAAAAATCAACTTTACACGTTGGCAATCAAGGTCAAAGCCAATCGAGCCGCAACACTCAATCTTGGTTTGCGGATGAATCACGATCCTTGGGACGGACTTGGTTTCGATACCCGAATCAATCTCACTACGGATTGGCAAACATTCAAATTTGTTGTAACACCGCCGGTTGATGACGGCAACGCCCGAATTTCGATTGGCGGTTTCGCGGCCGGAACAACGTACGAAATTGATTTCGTGTCACTCAAATCCGGCGGCGAAATCGGATTGCCCAAAGAACCGTTGTTCGGTGCCGAATTACTTGAACACGGCGATTTTGCGAAAGATTATGTTCCGAATGGAAAAGGCTGGACTTGGGAAGTTGATAATCAGGTTGAGGCTCCGGTTTCAAACACCGACGGCATTTTGCGGCTTGATGTACGAAAAAAGGGCAATGTCGATTGGCATCCGCAGTTGAACGGTGCTCCTTTCGGTGTTGAAAAGAAACAGAAATACACGCTGGTTTTCACGGCGAAAGCCAACAAAACCGCAACACTTAATCTCGGACTTCGGATGAATCACGAACCTTGGGAAGGTCTTGGTTTTGACACGCAAGAGGAATTGACAACAGAATGGCAAACATTCCGTTACACCATTTCGCCGGATCAGGACGATGCCAAAGCACGAATCACGTTTGGCGGTTTGCAAGAGGGAATTGTCTATGAAATTGATTCCGTATCGTTTAAGCCGGGTGAAACGGGACAGGAAAAAGAAGCGTCGCTTGCTGCCGGGTCGATTCCTGTTGTCTGGAAAAAAGACGCCGGACAGTATCCGAAAGAAACGGTTGACGATTTCTGCGATTTTTTGTTCGATATTGAAGCGAAATATTGGGGCGAAATGTATCGTTTTTTGAAAGATGAAATCAAGGTCAGGCAACCGGTTAGCGGTACGCAATTGGAATACGGTTCGACGCACGCCCAAGCCAAAATGGATTACTGTGACATTCACGCGTATTGGAATCATCCGCATTTTCCCGGTCGGGCTTGGGACGGTAACAATTGGTATTTGCGTAACATTGCGCTGGTCAATTATCTTGACAAACAGATTTTGCCGAATCTTGCAACGAAGCGGGTGTACGGTAAGCCGTTCACGATGAGCGAATACAACCATCCGTATCCGAACCAATATGCTGCCGAAGGATTGCCGTTGCTGGCTGCGTTTGGGGCGTTTCAAGGTTGGGACGGGATTTTTCCGTTCGCTTATTGCCATTCAAACAATACCGAACCGAAAAAAGCAACAAGTTTTTTCGATACTGCAGGTAACACCGTTCAAATGGCACACATGATCGCCTGTCATGCGTTATTCTGTGACGGTTACAATAAAGATGCCGATAACGACAAAGAAATAATCGTTGCTCCGTTGACTGCCGAAAAGGAACGTGAAATTTTCAAACAAGATCGGCGACAATACCGGCTTGGTTTTTCCGGGCTTGGCTTGGATGTTCGAAATGCGTTGACAACACCAACCGCTGTTGATGTTTCCGGTAAAGTCAAAGAACTGCCGAAATTAGCGGAGATTCCGAAAGAACAAAAACAATTTAGCTCTCCGATTTCCGGTCAAGGAAAAATGTTGATTCAGTACAATATGGAACAACAGGGAAAGGGATTTGTTTCTGTCATAAATACTCATGCCTCTCTTTTCACTGGTTTTGTTGCTGAAGGAAAAGAATATCCTTTCTCTAACGGAACTGTTAAATTTGGTAAAACGAATCTCGGTTGGGCAACGGTTTCCATAACGACTCTTTCCGCTTCAAAAACCAGCGAAAAGTTTTTACTTGTTGCAACCGGCGAAATGACGAATACCGATATGAAACTTGAATCGCTCGGCGATGATAAAGTTACCGTTGGTAATCGTTGGGGCAAAGAACCGGTTTGCTGCGAAGGGATTCCTGCTGAGGTCACGTTCAAATCTCCGGGGCTAACATTCAGAACAGTAAAATACTGGTCGTTGGACGAATCCGGTAACCGTAAACAAGAATTGACACCGAAAAAAATTGCCAACGGTTTTACGTTGGAATTGAAGCCGGAGTACAAAACAATCTGGTACGAAATCGAAGCAACCCCGTAATTGTTATCATCTTGTCTGAACAGGATTAAGAGGATTCAATGATTAAGATTAACAGGATTGTTGATATACTCTTTTCACTTGAATATTTGGTTTTATTTTTCCCCTTATGGAATCATCAGGTAGGCAACCTCTCTCCGGGACATTTGGTAAATAGCGTCGGCGTACTCGCCGACTTGAACTATGTAACGCGATGTTTTCCGATAAACCAAAGTCGGCGAGTATGCCGACGCAACCTTTACGGAGAAAGGTTGCCTACCATTCCTAAAATAACGGAACGGTAAAAAAAGAAAACCGAGAACTAAAGTGCAGTAAGTATAATGTCTCTCCAATTCTTGTTGATTCAATCAGAGTTTGTAAAAGACGAGAAGGTTTGATATTTTGTTCAGGAATTGAGAAGTGAAGCGGCGTATAGGCGGTTTTGGTTGATTAAGCCGAGTGATTGGATGCCGGATTGAAGCAGAATCCGGTCACGCACACTATTTGAAACAGCAAGAGCGTAATCCGTATCGGAAATAATTGATTTTGCCGAAGTTAATTGAACAAGCGAATCTTGTAACGCATTAATATTGGAGTCCAGCGTGTATTTTTGTACCGAACCAATCTCACCACGCTGCATCGCAATTTGAGAAATCGCCGCACTCAAAATACTGTCCGCTAACATCGGATTAGTTGACAATGACGCCGCACCACCGCTTCGCAACTCCATGAGAAAATCAGAACCATTGCCAACACGACTCGTTTGAGTACCTTCAATCGGAACAGTGACCTGTTGTGAAGAAACCACTTCCGGTCCCAATTGGAACAACGCCCCGCCGTTTTCCGATGAAAGCGTGCCATTCAAAAGCGGTTTGCCAAGCCAATTCGTCATGGAGGAAAACCGGTCAATGGAATCCAAAATGGCATTCATCTGAATTTGGTTGGCTTCAATCATCTGCGGAGTCATCGCTCCGGTGTTCGCCGCCTCAACCGCCAAACCCTTCGCTTCAATCAGAAGATTGCTAATCTGACGCATTCCGCTTTCGGCAACATTCAGCATACTGTTTGCCAATTGCGTATTTTTCAATGCAGACTGACTCGCGGTCATCTCAGAACGGAATAACTCTTGCGCAATAAGTCCTGCCGGATCATCCTGAGCCGAGTTAATCCGGCTTCCGGTGGAAAGCTGTGTCAACGTCTTCGCCAGACTTGTCTGAGTTCGCTGCACCTGATGCGTTGCCGCCAGCGAAGAAGAAATCGAATGAACTGATAAACCAGACATTTTAGTTAATAGTGGAAAGTTGATAGTGGAGAGTGAATAGTGAATTAAGAGTTAATATACTACAATCGGTAAGAAATGGAACAGGGCTTGACGGTTATTCGCACTTTGTTTTAGTGAAGGATTAATATTCTGCTGTCTATTATCAATTTTCCATTTTCCATTATCAATTATTAATACTGGAGTCCGATATCGTTGAAGAAGGTGGGCCAAGCGCGTTGGACGCAATCGGCACTATCAATGCGAACCCCGCCAACCTTCAACCCAATCAAACCAAGCGACATCGCAAGACGAGCATCACCTTCCGCGTCAATAGTGGAAGGATTAAGATATTTTCGCGGCACAATCAGAAAACCATCCTCAAACTCATTGATATTGGCACCAAAACGCCGTAACTCCAATAATAATTTGGGCAACCGGTCAGGTTCGCGGCGGCGGATGTGACCGATGTTGGTAACTCGCGACGGCGACGCGGCAAACAAGGCACACACCGCAAACGTCTGAATCGAATCCACCATGTCAAACATGTCAACAGAAACACCACGTAATAAAGACCGTTCGCCTCGCTCAACTGTTACCGATTGATCCGAAAACGAAATCCGGCAACCCATTCGCTGAAGACAATAAATAAATTCGAGTTCTTTTTGAATACTTTTATCGGTTAGATTTTTAACTGTGACCCGCCCGCCGGCAATCGCAACCGCCGCAAAAGCGTAATTTGCAAGCGACGCGTCCGGTTCAATCTGATAGATGTGAGGACGATAGGTCACGCCTTGCGGAATCACATAAGTTGTTCCTTTTGAAAAGAGCGGATTTTCGTCGCCGCCTGTCTGGATAGGAACTTCCACGCCAAATTCTTTCATTACATCCAGTGTCATCAAAAGATAAGGATCACCACTCAATTGGTTGACAACATGAAATTCGACAGGGCAATTACGGGCGGCAAGCGGAGATGCCAACAAAATGCCGCTGACATATTGACTGGACAACGTCCCGGTCATTG
>JAISQH010000490.1 GCA_031274385.1 Planctomycetaceae bacterium
AATCTCGACATCATTCTCCCCCAGACGCGTTGCAGAAGGAACGACAAGTTTATTCTGTTGTGACCCTTGCGGAAACAGCTCCTTGTATATTTCGTCTAATCTCTCATTATTTTTTGCAAATCCATCTGCGTAATTGATACCATAATTGGGTAATTCTGTTTGAAGCCAGTGATACAGTGATGTGAGAAAACACGTTTTTCCCGAAGACTGTGAACCAACAATGGAAGTCATAAACGGCTGAGATTCGAGATAAAACGGCGGAAATTCCAAATGGCAATGAGGACAAGCCAAACGATTGCAAGCGTGTCCTTCACTGTCTCTTGCCAGACATTCTTTCGCTGAAAAATGCTTTGGCAAAAAACGTGTATTCTCATCAGCATTATCAAAATGAGTATCACCCATCAACTCTTCGGATATCCAAAGAGTCTCTTCAAGGTGAAATTCGTTCCAACAACTGGGACATTTGTATAAAGTTGGTAACATGGTAAGTTGTTTAAGGTTGGTTAAAGTTCGAGTTCATCACTATTCGTTTCAAGAAGATCATCAGGTTGAAGATTCCATGCCGGTTCAACATTATTTGTTTCAAGAAGATCTTCCGGTAGTTGTTTCCACACCGCTTGTATTCTTTTCAACAATTCTGTTGCGGCACCATCGCGTTTCAGGTCTTCGATCAGTTTCTCCGTCTCCGTTTTTCGTTTCTCGATTTGGGCGATGTCCGATTTAATTTTCGATTTTTCTCCTTCTTTTTTCGACAGTTCCTCTTGGGCTTTAACGCATTGTTGTTTTATCTCTTCAAGTCTTTTGTCAAAATCGCCGATTTGATCCCGTAACGTATCCAGATTTTTCTGCTCCTCATCAATTTGTGTCTGTTGTTCCTCTATTAACTTTTTTTTGTCCGTTAAATCCCGTTTTTTATCGTTTTGTAACTTTATTTGTGTTTCTATCGAAGTGATTGATTGTTCCCAATCTCCGATGTTTTTTTTCAACGTGTTGTATTCTATTTGGTTTGTGTCCCACAGTTTTTTACGTTCCTGAATCGTGATACGAATTTTTTCCAACTCATTTTCTTTTTGTTTGATTTCGTTGATTTGTCGTTCCGATATTTCAATCAGAGTTTGAAGTTCCGAATGTCGCTCGGTCACTTTTTCGCCAATTTTTTTTGCAAAATTGATCATTTTGTCTGATACCTCATTTTGATTATTCATCGGCAAAAGACGAAACGCCAACGCCGTTAATCTCATGGCATCTGCAAGCAATATTGTACCGGAAGTATCCGCCGATTCTTTTTTTGCACCTTTACTCGGCTTGGGACCATCGCGCAATCTCTCCTCCACCGACCGTTTTTCCGGTACTGTTGTCCCCGTTTTAAGTGGTGATTGGGTTGCCCAATACAGTAAAGCATCAAGCAGCTCAAACAGCTCGGAACTGATCGAACTATTTTCATGACGGCTTAATAATTCTTGTACATTTGACATTGTTATAAAAATTAAAGTGATTGAATATCGGAAAGTGTAATCGTGGCGGAATTCATGTCGCGATAAATCAGGTTATCGATAATGTTTCCGCTGAGTGTTTTCATATCTCCGGCATTTCCAAAATTTTTCCCTGCCCTCTTTTTCCTTTCTTCAATGATTGTTTTTAATCGTTTTTCGATAGCATCACGATTAGAGACATCAATTACTTTTTTCTGTTCTTTAAAGTATAATTGGAGAATTTCAAAACATTCATCGACAGAATAATCCGGAAATGTAACGATGAACGGAAATCGACGTTCAAATCCTAGATCGGCTTCCATTAAGTGTTTCATTGCTTCAGGATATCCGGCAAGAATTGTGTACACTCGTTGATTGTTAGGAGCCAATACCTCCGTAACTAATGTTGCAATAATATCGGCACCATACGCGTCCCGAAGATTAGGGTTACTTGAATAGAGATTGTGGGCTTCATCAATGAATAAAAGTTTTCCTTCTTCTCTTGCTTTTTCAAATGCCTTCCGTACATTGCTTTGTGCATCTCCAATAAAGGTTCCTTTGAGTGCGGTTGCTCCTTTTTCGATATAACCATTTCCTTCAATCAAACCGAGTGCATTAAAAACCCTGCTCATATATCGGGCAATCGTTGTTTTACCTGTTCCCGGATTGCCGAGAAATTGCATGTTATATTTTTGCTCAGAAACAATTTTGTGACGTTCATTGTGCTCGATTTTTCTGGCAATTTTCCGAATCTGATCTTTAACATTTTGAAGTCCGATAAATTTTTCATCAAGCTCCCGAAGAATATCATCAACGGTTTCCTGCATTTTGACATCATCCGGTACTGAGTTTGCTTCAATTTTTTCAAATTGATCGTTCATCGCCGCTTTTTTTATCATTGTATCAATGAGGTTACGTACACCACGGGCATTGTCCATTTTTCCAAGACTGACACGGCTTTTGATATATTGAATCATTTTCTTATGTGCCTCCGGTGTTAGCGTACGTTTTTCTTTGTCAAGCATTACTTGAGAAATCTGTACCAATTCTTCAATCGTGTAATCAGGAAAGTTAATATTTCCTTCCGAATAATTAAAACGACTCCGAACTCCCGGATTGATTTTGAGAACCGATTGGATTTGTTCGTCGCCGTAACCTGCCGCCAGTACCGTTAAATTGTCCCGATGATCTTCCATTGCCTTCATAAGAACATTTTCAAAAGCTCGTTTGAGCCATTCATCTTCGGCAAATTGATAAACTTCATCAATAAACAGCACTCCTCCCATTGCTTCTTTGATTTTGTTACTCATATTCACTGACACGTCTCCCGGGTTGTAAGGACTTACAATATCGGCAGCAGAAATTTCGACAACCCGATCCGAAGAACGAAGTTCAAGAGCATAATAAAGTTTAGCAAGAATCCGGGCAATCACTGTTTTACCGGTTCCCGGATTGCCAAGTAAAAAAGCGTGTAAGGTCAAATTGGAAACGTCTTCGCCTTTATCAATCTTCCGTTTTTGTAACTTAGCCAGTCCCGTCAATTCTTTGACTTTTTCTTTGACCGATGCGAGACCAACCATTTTATTAAGTTCTTCCAAGACATTTTCCGCCGAAAGGCGAGGCGGTACAAAGTCGTCTAACGAAACAGGAAAGGGTTCCGTCTTCATTTTTTTTTGGATTGTTGCAACAACATTGTATAATCCGTCCTTTCCTTGACTTTTTTGTAAATCGCTATGAAATGCCTTAGCAACAACACGAGGATTGCCGTTCAACCCATTTCGATTTTGGAACCGTACAAGCATCGCTTCAATTTCTTCCACTTCCGGGAGACCTAAAGTAATCGGCTCCATTTTGAGTTCAGGGTTAGACATGAGGAGTTCATAATGATACTTAAACCGCTCATAATGTTCTCCATCCTGAACAAGTAAAATCGTACATGTATCCTCATTTCCGAATTTTGTTGTTGCCGCCCAACCACATATTATACGTAACTTGTCCTTTGACTCTTTTGTTAAAGTGCCGTTGGTTGGGTTATATTCCAAAAAGGTCTCCGGATTTTTGAGTACAACAAATGATTTTCGTTCGTTCGGAATGAGCCGATCCCGTACTTTCTCGAGAACCAGTTTATCGCGAGTCGCCGATTTTTGTTTGACCTCATCTACGGCTTGCTCTGTGTTTGGACGGTCGTTTCTTTCCGTTTCGGTTAATTCCTCTGTCCATGGGATACCTTCGGGGGAGGGTGAATCTCTATCGACGATTTTTGAATAAAGTGCTTCCATCGCCGGTTTTATGAAACGGAGTTTCATTTGATCATCGAACACAAAAGCAATTTCGTAACCCTCTTTCACCGCAAAACAAAGTAAAGCGTCTTCGATTTTACGGACACCCCATACGTTATCAACGAAAAAATAATCGTCGATTTTACCTGTTAAAATGAACTGATGGCGTCCTTTTTCCACTCTCAATTTTGAAAAAAGCCGGTTACACACAAATGATGTTGACATAGGAAAACGTATCCTGACGATTACGGTATCTGAATGTTGATGTTATTGGGAACTGTTACGTTGTTTGGCGGTTTCAGTTACCTTGACCCTTGTTTTGGGTTTGGTAGACGGATCCGCAATCGGTTCCTCTGACCAATCAGGTGGTGGTGCGACACCACGTCCCCAGTCCTTTACTGTAAAATCCGCGACCGTTGCCACATTGGTCTGCAAGTCGGTAATTATTTGATGACATTTCTTTTCTTCACCTTCTGGAATGTTATCGAGATTAAGATCAATGTCGCCGTTACGATTGATTATAATCCGCATATCACCGGAACCACTTGGTGTTGTCGCTACAATGGTGATGTCTCCGAGTTTCGGATTCTTTTCTCCTTCTTGGGGAACATAATTGACCGCCGGTGTGTCATACTGTAATTCCTTTAACGCATCGACAATCGCCTTCGTAATAATGTTACGATTACCAACTTGCTTTTTATTTTCCATCGACTTCTCGTACAATTGACGGAACGATTCAACCGCTTGGGCGGTAAGCGTTTGAGATTCTTCGAAATGTTCCGATTCCAATTTTTGTGCCGCTGTTTGTAACTTTTTTTGGGCATCGTCCAGTAATGCCGGGTCATTGCTCCATTGGTCAAGTTCATTAATATCGAAACCATCTATTTCGCTTTTTGCAGATTGAAGGGCATTGGCTGCCGCAGTACGTTTTAATTCACGTTGCCGATCTGCCTCTTGTTTCTGTTCAATAATGACCTTTACCTGTTCAAAAGCCGTTCTTGCATCTCTTGCCCGATCCGCCGCCTGATTGAGCAACCGTACGGCTTGTTTTTCGAGTTTTGACGCATCTTTTTTGGGTTTTACTGTATTCCACGCGTCCGCATGGTGTTGCCGGGCTTGTTGTTGCAATTCCTCCGCTTCTTTCTGGTAATTTTTACCCAATTGAAACAATTTATTAGCATGTTCCGGCGGTTCTCCAATATTCAGTGCCTCTTCTGCACCGGATCGAGAACGATCAATGGATTGACACTCGGATTCGCATTGGCGATCTATTGGTTGCCAAGATGTTTCGGCAGATTGTTTTGATCGTGCGAATGATTCTGATTCTCTTAGTCTTACATATCCACGGTTACGTCCACTCATTGTCAGGTTCCTTTCTTAATAGGTTAAGTTCTTTTCAAATTTTCGAGCTCTTTAATCTTTTCTTCGCAGTGTTGAGAACGAAGAAAATCACCCAACGCCAAAAATACACGAACCAACGTTCGATAGGCTTCTATGAAATAGGGATAATATTCCAAAGCAAATTCACAATCACGTCGGGCATTTTCCAAATTTTTTTTATCATTATCTTTGAGGTAAAGAAAATAATATGAATTTCCTCTCAAATGAAATGCTTCGTGGTCGGTACTGTTGAATTCAATGTACCGATCACACCACTGGATCGCTTCTTGATATTCATGTTTTTGGTGACGACCTTTTGCCATTGAAAGGTTAATGTTTTCTCCCAATTCGGCTGCCTTTTCAAGCATTTTTACGCCATTAATCGAATCACCCATTGCCAAAAGAATTTCACCGCAGATACGGTACGCATTATTCGGCGGGGAATCCGATTTTAGAATTCGTTGGCAATCCTCCAATCCTTTTTCCAGATCATTTGTTTTCAAAGCGATTTCTGCTCGCTGAACATAAAATTCCGGTGATTCCTTCTCGGCATCATTTCCTGCCAAATGAATTGCCGTTTCAATATCTTCCAATGCTGCTGTCCAGTTTGATATTTTAGAGTGGGCAATACTACGTTCATAGTAATAAATAGGTACATGGGATTCGAGTTCAATTGCTAATGTTAAATCGCGAATTGATTTACTATATTGTGCCGATTTGTGGTGAAATTCTCCCCTTTTACCGTACAATTTCGCGTTCTGAGGATTTTCTCTTAAAGCGTCGTTTATTTCCATGATGGCAATGTCATATTCACCACGTTTCGACCAGGCTTCTGCACGATAATGATAAATGTGTTCATTGTGAATTTTACCTTCTGCTATTGCCTTTGTGAAATAAACGAGTGCGTTTAGATAATCTTCGTTATCATAGAACTCCAGTGCTTGTTCAATATATTCCTCTTGTTGTTCATTTTTTATCATTGTTTTACTTTTTGTGAAATTAACCATGTCTTCTTATTTTTAATCTCCTTATTTTTACGAAAAATCAATAGAAATGTTACGATGATTGAGTTGAGTTGTCAGGTCATCAATGAAGTTTTTGGAGGGAACTCCTGAAAGCAGTAAGGCTCCATCGATCTCCAATTCAATTTCGATTTGCCGTTCCGAGATGGTGAACCAATTTTCTTTCTCCGACAAATAACGGGGTGTTAAAAAATGAAACCGCTGGTTCTCCGAACCTCGCCAACGTTGTCCGGTATCTTGATCAATTCGATATTCGCCGTCAATTAACACGTCAATATGCTGTAAAATTTTCTGAAATTTTTCTTCGTCAATGAGTTGCTCAAAACGATAACCGGTGTAACAAAGTACGGATAGATTCGATTTTTGCCTGATTTCAGCCAAAAATTGTTCCAAAAATTCCAATGGTTGTTCGAATGGTTCACCGCCGGACAATGTGATTCCTTCGATTCCGTGATTGTGCCATATCCATTGGGCTAATTGTTCCGGTTGGTAGGATTCATATTCATCCGATTCGTTCATCGACGAAGCAATACAACCCGGACACCGTTTGGAACAACCATGAAACCAGATGACACTTCGTTCACCAGGACCCAGTACCTTACAAAACGATTTTTTTCGAGCAACGTGAAGCATTTTGAAAACTTGCCGTGTAAACCCTGATTTTTAGTTCTTTTCAACGATATTTTCTTTCGCTAATAAGTAAACGGTTGGGTGTGACAGGAAAAAAATAAGAGAGCTTGCACCAAAAATATTCACTCTAAAATAGTACGATAAATTTATATTGTTGATCAATGGACAGACTCTTTACCTTGTTCAAAATATTCTTGCTACGATAACAAGGCGACAGGACAAATAGAAAAGGCGTCAGTTGCTTGCGCCCGGTACATTCCAAGAACGTAACTTACACAACTTCACCCGCCCACTATAAAACGGGAGGTAAGTATATTTTGTAAGTAACGATATTCTCGTCTTAATGAATCTTGTGAGGATTTTGGCGTAAGACAATGACTTTTCGTCTAACTAATTGCAATAATGTTTAGTAATTCGATGGCGTATTCATGGGGTGAAGGTAAAATAATAAACCGTAAATCTCGGTCATACTAACCACTTTTTCAATTTTGTAAAGAGGGGGGGAGGAAGAGGGGGCGTTGTTTCAATTTGAAATGCTCGCAAAATAATTTGTTGCGCACAAAAGCACAAAGAACACAAAGGTTTTGATCTTAAATGTATCGGTTTTCTTTGTACCTTTTATGTAACAGTCTATTTTGTTTTTCAAGTTTGCGCACAAAAGCACAAAGAACACAAAGAGGATATTTTAGTTTTGTCAACAGATTTTACAGATTTAACAGATTCGTTTTTTATAAAAATCTGTTCCATCTGCTTCATCTGTTGACAATAATGGAACAATTTTCAATTGTCCATTTTCAATTTTCAATTAAAATCTTCGTGTTCTTTGCGCCTTTGTGCGAAACATTAAAAAACAAAATAGACAGTTACAGTACAACATGGTTTAGTCATTAATTGTATTGGTTATTTTGGGAAATGTTTCAATCCAGGGCAGTCCCCATTGACCGATTTCTGCCATAAACGGGTCAGGATCGAATTGTTCCATATTGAAAACGCCGCGTCCGTTCCACTGACCGGACAAGATCATTTTTGCTCCCAACACTGCCGGTACTGCCGTCGTGTAACTAATTGCTTGAGCTCCGGTTTCGGCAAAACAGTCTTCGTGAACACAAATATTGTAAATGTAATAAGTTTGGGGTTGCCCTTTTTGTTTGCCGGTAATCCAGCAACCGATACAGGTTTTTCCTTTTGTTCTCGCTCCCAGCGAAGCAGGGTCAGGGAGCAACGCCTTCAAAAACCGGAGCGGTACAATTTCTTGTCCTTCATAAATAACCGGATCAATCCGCGTCATCCCGACATTTTCCAACACTTTCAAATGTGTCAAATACGATTGACCAAATGTCATCCAAAATCGCATTCGTTTTACTTCGGGAAAGTGTCGGGTGAGCGATTCCATTTCTTCGTGGTAAAGCAGATAAATCTCTTTTTCTCCGATACCATCAGGAAAATCGAAACTTTTTTTAACAGAAAGCGGTTCTGTTTCGTGCCAAGTTCCGTTTTCAAAAAACCGTCCTTTGGCGGAAACTTCACGGATATTGATTTCCGGGTTGAAATTTGTCGCAAACGGATAACCATGATCTCCGGCATTGCAATCGATAATATCGACCGTGTCCATTTGATCGAAGTGATGTTTTCGAGCGTAAGCCGTATAAACATTGGTCATGCCCGGATCAAATCCGCTGCCAAGCAATGCCAAAAGTCCCGCTTTTTCAAAGCGTTCATGATATGCCCATTGGGGAGCGTAACAAAATTTGGCGGTGTCGGGGTGTTCGTAGTTCGCGGTGTCAAGATAGTGGACTCCGGTTTTGAGGCAGGCGTCCATGATGGTCAGGTCTTGATACGGTAATGCAACATGAATCACAAGATCAGGCTTCACGTCATTGATCAACGCCGTAAGTTCGGGAACCTTGTCGGCATCCACCGATTCAGTGCGAATCGCGTCCTTCCAACCTTTGGCGTAAATATCCCGAACAATCCCATCACATTTTGTTTTTGTTCGGCTTGCAAAAGTAATATCGTGAAAGATGTCCCGATGTTGGGCGCATTTGAACGCCACAACCCGACCAACTCCGCCCGCCCCAATAATTAAAACAGACATTTTATTTTAGTTAATAGTTAATAGTTAATAGTTAATAGTGGATAGTGGATAGTTAATTCGTTTCATTTTTTCGTGGTAAAATCCTCGTGTTTTTGCACGAAAATGAAAGTAGACCGTTACTTTCGATCATTTATCAGAGTTTTTTCCTTTGTACAATTTTCGTTCGATAACAGGAATGTAATTTGTCCAATTGGCTCCGAGATTGGGGTCTTCGAGCATGTATTTTCGGAACTCGGCAAGTTTTGAATCAAGTGAATCAATAAAATGGAGCGCAATCGCTTCCAATGTCATCGGAAGTTTGGCACTTTGATTTTCGTAGGTTCCGTGATGCGAGAGGAGTAAATGTTTCAAAAGCATTGCGATTTCCGGGTCAAACGGTTCGCCGCTGTTTTTTTCCGTTTCGAGAATTTTTCTGTTCAAAATTTCGATACCAAGCAACGAATGTCCGAGCAATTGTCCCTGATCCGAGTAAAACATTTCACCGTCAAACGATAATTCCGTTGTTTTTCCGATGTCGTGCAAAAATGTCCCGACAAGAAGCAAGTCGCGGTTGAGTGACGGATACAGACCGGCAACTTGTCCGGCAACTTCCATCATTTGTACCGAATGTTCCAATAAACCGCCCGGATACGCATGATGTAACTTGACTCCCGCCGGCGCCTTGCAGAACCGATCCAATAACTCATCGTCAATCAAAATACAATCCGTCAGATTTCGTAAATTCGGCTCCGTGATCGAATGTAAAATCTCCAGAAGTCTGGCTCGCTTTTTTGTTATATCAACGGAATTAAACCGGACAAATTCCGTTTCATCAACTTGTTGTTTTTTCGTATCGATTTTCGTCAACTTTTTGGCAATAAACTGAAGCGTTCCCTGAAAACGTTGCGTAACACCTTCCGCCAAAACGTAATCGCCGTTGTCAAATTGGTAAAACAACTCATCGGTTGCATTCCAAAGACGACCGCTAACCATTCCGGTTTTGTCAGATAAATTGAACTGAAGATAAAGGTTACCGTTTTTGTTGGGGCGAAGTTGTTTGTCCGAAACCAAATAAATTTCTTCAACCTTCTCATTGTCACGGAACTGGTTAATATAACGTCGGGGCATTTTAGTCAATAAATGGTAAATGGTAAAATGGTAAATAGTAAAAGGTCAATTGTACGTTTTTATTGTAGGGGCAATCCCTTGCGGTTGCCCCGAACCATAGATTATCCTATCAATTTTATCAACCGAAAAATCGTGTTCAGACAACTGTGAATTGGGAATTATAATCATTGTTGGTAAAATCCGGCAAAAAATGTAAAATAAAATTTCTGAAATTCAGAAAATTCCTCTTGATTAAAAACCGGGTTCTTTCTATTATCCCGCAATGTTGGTTGAGTTGATTGAATTAACTCATTTTATTCATTAACTCATTTGTTAAAAAATTCCGATCTGCCTGAAAGAAGCGGGAAACTCTTTCAGCAACTCCTCCCCGGGAGACCGATGTTGACGATACGCGGACAATCTGGGTCTGAGCCGCGACGACAATAAAGGGTCGGATTCCGGTTACCGGGACAATGGGGCAATCTTATTTGTTTCATTGTTCCGGCACCGGTTTTTACTTCGTTTGACCGATCAGTTTTTGGGGCGAATACCAAAGCGATTCCCAATATTTTCGGTCAATGGCGTAAGGATCAATCGGAGTTTTTGTCCGGTCGTGATCCGGCGGCAAAATACCGTAACGAATCATTTCCCGTGTGTACGCTTCGTTGGCGTAAAACGGTTTCATACTGAACCGGTTGCTTTCTTCGAGAATGTAACGCCGACCGCGTTCGATTGCTGCGAGAAGCAATTTGTAATCGGCATCTTCCGTGTTTTCGAACACTGCCTGACCGCAATGTTGTTTTCCGCCAGCGGTTTTCGACAACGGGGCAGTCAAAAACAGTGATTTTTCCGGGTGAGTCAAATTGAAAATCCAGTGGCGTCCGTAACGCGGAGTATTATGAGTCAAGGCTCGCGGTAAAAGCCGGTTGTTCTCTTTTGTGTGGCAAGAATTGCAACGGCGTTGTAACACTTTGCCAATCTCTTTAACCTCCTGCCAATTCTCGTCTGTAATGACCATTTTGTTACGGTAGGACCAGCCGATTTGTCCTGTTCCGTTGGCGGCGTATGTTCCGGCATAGTTGGCTCCGGCATCCAACCAATAACGTACTATTTTCTTTTCACCGTCCGAAAGTTTCGCGTCGCCGTGATTTTCGTTAATCAATTTCATGAGTTTGCTTGACGCGCTGCCGATTTTGTACGGTTCAAAATTACTTTCCGGTTTATTACGATTATCGCCAAACATATTTCGTCCTGAAAGACTTATATAACTGAACGTAAATTGCAGTCCCCAATCACCGACCAGATTGACGCCGCCGTCTGTCCGGTCAATGTTGTGACACGAAACGCAGTGCTTGTCGAGAATCGGCTGAATATCACGCGGAAAATCGAATACATCGGGGATTCCTTCAATTGGTTTCGGTCGAACCGGCGAACGCGACAACACTTTGACGAGCGGTGATTCAATCGGAGTCGGAGCCTGAGTTCGCGGTTCGTGACAACCGATACAAGCACTCGTTTCGCCCGGCATGACGTTTGTAAAACTGTGCATTCGTTTAACCGGTTTTCCTTCGTGATCCATTGCAACAAACAAAAAACTGCGCAACGCCGGAAGTTCCATGAAGGCGGAACCGTCCGGTTGAACCGGAACTGTACCCATAATCCGTTCCAACGTAAAAGTTCCGCCGCTTGAAATCTGATCCATTCCGCCGCTGTAATGAATCGGTTCCGGTAACGTTTCCAAAACGAGAAGTTCTTTGATGGAACCGGCTTTAACGTTACGCATCCGGCGCCCTTCGTAGATATTGACCAACGCAAGACGCCCATGCGTTTGCGACCAATCAACCGTTTCGGAAACAACCATTTCACGTTGCCGTTTTTTTATCGGGCGCGGTTCGTGAACGTAAAATCCTTCGGATTTCAGATTGTCGGGGAGTTCGTACAAAATTTGTTCCCGCCCTTCGGCGTTGACTAATTCCAGACGTTGCCGCCGCGCGGCAAGGAACGCATTTTCCGAAAAAGCCCAAGGATCCGCGTGGTCGGCGTGAAACCCGATTCGAACGGCTCCGTCAGGATGATCCGGTCCGAGTGTCGGATCAACAAGCGTTAGCCAACCGTAATGCTCAGTCCGACCATGTCCCGGCGAAAAGGACGCAACAATTTTGTGACTGTTTTCTATTGGTTTGGCGTCAATCATGACGACTCCCGGCGTAAGATTTCCGTAAAAAGCACTGTGCCGTGTTCCGTCAGGATTCATTGTCCAGAGATGATGATAATGAACCTGACTGCGATCAACATATTCCCAACGCGTGTACAAAATCTGACCATTGTGAAGGGGCCAAGGCGTGTTGTCATGTTCGACGTTGGCGGAAACTTCGCGGATATTCTCGCCGTTCGGTCCGCAACGATGCAATGTTGCAACCGGCGTCAGCCAACATTGAACCCAGCGTTTTACGCGGCTTGAACAAAAGATAATGTCTCCTTCGGCGGTGTAAGTCGGTTCAATATCATCCCAATCACCATCAGTAATTTGGCGCAAACCGGTTCCGTCAAGATTGATTTCATACAGATTGAAATGTTTTTTTCCGGCGGGAAGATACGAGAAAATAATTTTTTGTCCGTCGTAATGCAATTGAGGATCGCGGATTGTTCCTGCTTTGTCCTCGAAAACGGTTCGTATTTCGCCCGAATCAACGTTCAAAATATTCAGCCACGCACCGGCTCCAAGCGGAAACGGGCGGATATTGTCATCAGCGGCATAATATCCGAAATTAGCGTACCAATGTTCATCGGTTCCGGGTTTGCGGACAACAAAAAGAATTTCGTTAATCTCTTTCATGGAACCGGCACGAAATTCCTTTTTGAGATCAAGCGGCGGCAATTGTTGCGGCGGGCTTGGTTTGTCGCACAAGACCAGATAATCGTAAAAAAGCCAACTGCCATCACGAAGCGTTATCCGAAGTTGATTGGTTCCCTGAACAACCGAATGGTTCGGCAATTCAATGACAGTTGGTTCGAAGTAACCGATGTCGTTAAGGGCATTGAACTTAACTCCACCGGGACCTTTAGGTTGACGTTTTGGTTCGGCGGTTTTGCCGTTGACATCAATGAGTATCTGCGATGTTTCGGTCGGATGGGCAAACGCTGCTCCAATAATGAAATAAAGCGGTTCTTCATAATTCCGGTCGGCTTTGAATTCAATTTCAAACGTGAACGAATGACCGGCGTTTTTCATATCCCGTGTACTGATATGAGACGGCGACCAGTCACGCGGTCGATTTTTTCCAACCACAAAACGAAGAGCCGGATGTTGGGCGTTGACCAATTCCTGCCATTTTGGAGCGAAACGAAATTCCGCCGATTGAGCATCCGGTCTGCCGATATGAAACAGAATGTTCCCACACTGTGACCATTCATCACTTCGTCCGGTTGCCGTAAAAGTAAGGACAACAAAGAACAATGTCAGTTTAATCCAATGAAACGGTTGCATAAAACACCTCGGGGTTGGATCCGGGAATTGCTAAAACAGCGGGTCATTATAACAGAACAATTGAAAAAATCCAAGTGGAAAAAAGAATAAGGATTTTCCCTTTTTTAAGAGACGAAAAGGTAACTGTCTATTTTATTTTGCGTGCAAAGACGCAAAGAGTCAAACGAACCTCTTTTTCGCATCCAGTAATCCATTTGTGGGATTCTACCACGAAAAACTCGAAACATCACGAAAAATACTAGTATGTTGTCAATCGTTTATAATGAAAAATGAGAACAAAAATATTTCGTGTTTTTTCGTGCTTTTCGTGGTTTTCGTGGTTCAAGTTGAATTTTTGA
>JAISQH010000541.1 GCA_031274385.1 Planctomycetaceae bacterium
CATGACAAAACTCCTTAAATTCTCGAAAATGTCTGTACAAATTTAAAATGCCCATTTTAAGGTTGAAATTGTTCCTCTGATTCTTGTTCGATATTTATGTTGCTTGGCATAACTTGCCGTTATCAAAACATTTAGAATTTGTGTTGTTACAATATTGCTTCCAAAAGGTAAAATCAACAGGAACTAATTAGTTTTTCGAGTTAGGAAATTTTTTATTTCTTTTTTTTGAAATACTCTCTTGAGGGGGGTTCTAATGACTCATTAGAAGTTCGGGGATAGCAATTCCATTAAAGGAGAACTCTAAAGGAGAACTCCAGCGCATAACCCTAATAAAATAAACCATTTATGATTTTATATTCCCTATTAGGAACAAATAAAGTATAGCACAAAATTGAGTTTTTAAAAATGCCCTTGACAATTTTTCGGTAACTCTTTATAATGGCGTATTATTGTTGGTGAGGGAATTTTTAGATTTGATTTGGTTTGGTTTGGTTTTTAAGTTTTTGATACAGTTGGTTCCATGAAGGGCAGGTTATACAACATAACACAAAACATGATTCTCCGATGGGTTACATCGGTGGCGGTTTTGTTTTATGTTCTCATGCCGCAAATGGGGGTTTGCCACTGTTCTTGTTGCCAACACTCCGAAGGAAAACCAAAAACCGAAGCCGTTCTTACCGACACTTCTTTGGCTCCCGAAACAAAAAAATCATGTTGTTGTTCCGAAAAAGAACCTTCGGAATTGCCGGAAAATGACAGCCGTTCGCAACAAAAGAAAAAGGAATCAAAATCTTGTCCTTGCATAACGGCTGCCGATGTTTCATTGCCGATGTTGGAATCGACGATTTCAACGTATCAAATTTCGGATGAATTCAAGAAATGGTTACAACCGTTGTCGGCGTTGCCTCTTCAACCGGTTGCCGACATTCAAGCCGTTTCGCTCTTGCACCTTAAAACGTTAGAAATGCAGACCTCACAACTACCGTTGCGCCTGCATCTTTTGTTCAACGTCATGTTGAATTGATTCTCTGAAACGGTTTTTTATTTCTTGTGCCGGATTATTGGGAGTGTTATACTATTATTAACAATGAGGTTCATGTTGCGCGCTGCGCGGCTGAAAAACGTGAACGGAGACGATTATTATGTATAAAACAGTTTTATTAATTGTGGTTGCGCTTTTGGGCGGAGGAATTGGTTGGTTTATTGCACAACATCAACACACCGCGTCTTCCGCCGCCGGTTCTGCTGAACGTAAAATCCTTTTTTACCAATCGCCGATGCACCCGTGGATTACGTCCGATAAACCCGGTAAGTGTACGATATGTGGTATGGCTCTTGCGCCGGTTTATGAAGGGGATACGACGGCAGTGAACGCGATGGAAGGCAATTCCGATTTCATCAAACTTGCCGACGCGACCGCTTCGATCATTGGTGTTGCAACAACACCGGTTCGGATGGCTCCACTTCATCGGACATTGCGAGTTGCCGGAGTTACCAGCGATGACGAAACTCGTCACCGTATTCTTTCGGCTCGCGTGCCCGGTCGAATCGAAGAACTTCACGTCAACCAAATCGGCGTGGAAGTGCTTCATCACCAACCGCTTGCCGTGATTTACAGTCCCGATGTTTTAACCGCGCAACGATTATATCTTGAGAATCGCCGTGTCGGAGCCAGCGGTGCTGTTTCTGCTTCGGAAATTGCTTCCAGCCGTGAGAAGTTGCTTGCGTTTGGTCTTGTCGATGACGATATTCAAAAACTCGAACAAACCGAAAAACCCGATGCCACACTTGTTATTCGTGCGCCGTTTGACGGAACGGTTGTTTCGCGCAAAGCCTATGAAGGGCAATATGTTGATGTGAATGACGAACTTTTTGAGATCGGCGATTTTTCGTCACTTTGGTTTATCTTTGACGCTTACGAACGCGATTTACCGTTACTCAAACTAGGGCAGGAAGTTGACGTTACATTAACATCGCTTCCCGGTGAAACGATGACGGCTCCTATTGCGTTTATTGATCCGAACCTGAATGAGTCAACCCGGACAGTGCGTGTTCGTGTTGTTCTTCCCAACCCGTTGCGCCGCATTTTGCACCGCCAAACTGCCAATGGAATCGTCCACATCGAATCCGCGCCGACCTTGTTGATTCCGCGCAGTGCCTTACTGTACACTCGTGAGCAACCTGCCGCTTATGTTGATCTTGGCGGCGGAGTTTATCAGTTTCGACAATTGACGCTTGGTCAAATCGGCGATACTGATGCGGAAATTCTTGGCGGTGTCAACGATGGGGAAAAAGTGGTGACGCAAGCCGCGTTGTTGATTGACAGTCAAAGTCAACTGGCTCATATTGCAACAGGATCAGGTTCAACGATGGAATCGGAAGAACCGGAATCTGTACCAATTGTAACATTAACAACGCCGACAACACTTCCGCCGGAACTTATTGAAACGGTTTTGAAAATAACGGAGGCTCTTGCTGCCGATCATCTTGCCGATTATCAAAAGTATTTACCGGCGGTGCAGGCTGCTGTTCAGCAAACAACGGAGACGGTTCACGATATTTTGATGCCGTTTGCAGAAAAACTTGTTTCCGGTACAGATTTGAAGGAAGCGCGTCGTCCGTTTGAGCCGTTTAGCAATGCTGTTGCGGATATTGTGCGAACGCAGCCGGCGTCGGAACGTCAGGCAAAAATTTTCCAATGTCCGATGTCGCCGGTACTTGGCACCGCGCGTTGGATTCAAAAGGATAACGCCGAAACACGAAATCCTTTTTTTGGTTCCGAAATGCTTAACTGCGGTGTCGAGTTACACTAAATTAATCATTACGGTAATATTGTATTGTCGAAAATCTCCAACCATTGGTTGGATAAATGAATTGGATAAAAATGTTACCATTAATCAACAAAATAGTCTTTTATTGAGAATTGGGGCTATTTTCAATTTTCAACTTTCAATTTTCAATTTCATTTTCAAGGAGAAAACTTTATGAAAGCGAATCTTTACTTTTTGTTTGTTGTGACGATTTTAATTTCGGCGAATCTTTTTGCTGACGAATTTTCCGAAGCGGACACGAACAAAGACGGAGTGGTCAGCAAGGAGGAGTTTGCGGCGTACCAAAATTTTGGAGCCGTAACGCTTCCGCCTGCGTTGGTGCAAAGTCTTTCGGATGCGGCTGCGGCGTTGGCAAAAGACGATCTTGCCGGTTACAAAAAACATCTGCCGGCGATTCTTGAATCGGTGAAGCAGACTACCGGAGCGGTTCGTGCAACGTTATTACCGTTGTCGGAACGCCTTGTTCCCGGCAGTGATTTGAAAACGGCACGAAAACCGTTCGAGCCGTTCAGCAACGCCGCCGCGAATTTTGTGTTGGCGCAACCTGCGGCAAACCGTCAGGCAAAAGTTTTTCAATGTCCGATGTCGCCGGTTCTTACGGTTGGGCGTTGGATACAAAAAGACAATCCGAAGTTACAAAATCCGTTTTTCGGTTCGCAAATGCTCACCTGCGGCAGCGAATTAAAGTAAATGTAACAATTTGCAACCATTTTACCTTTCACCACGAAGAACACGAAGGAAGCACGAAAATTTTTTATTTCATTGTTTCATCATTGGATCATTTTCAATCAATAATTGTTGTTTTAAAATGTTTCGTGAACTTCGTGGTGAAATGGGCATAAATTATTACAATTAAATTCTGCGTATTTTGTTGTTGGTAAAAACTTGTATGAACCAAGTAAGAATGATAAAATTAACACAAGATTAGGGGAAAGGAGAAACCGATGTCACCAACCGTGTTGATTTATCAGAAATACCGTTTTTTCTTTAACAGTCGAGAAGAAACGCGAAAACACATCCATGTTCAAATTGCGGATGGTACGGCAAAATTCTGGTTGGAGCCGATCATCAGTCTTGCTGATTTTAATAACATGTCCATCAAAGATTTGAATTGTTTGATGGAAATAATTAAGGAAAAAAAAGATGAGTTCATTATTGCTTGGAACAGACACTTTGACCAATAGTGTCACATCAATTACCCAAACAGGTTTTTGGTTCCTTTACGAAGACCGGGAATATTTTGTCCCGTTTAGTGATTATCCTATTTTCAAAAGTTGTCCGGTTGATACGATTTTCAATCCTGAATTTATCGCACCCAATCAGGTGCGTTGGTCGGAAATTGATGTGGATATCGAAATGGACGCGCTCGAAAATCCTTCCCATTTTCCATTACAATATCATTGAATTGGAAGTAAGAAGTTATTGGTTAATGGTTAATAGTAACTAAAAATAATTACTTTCCCACTTCCCACTCCCCACTCTCGACTATGATCAACACAATTATACACTGGTCGCTTTACAATCGTTTTTTGGTGATTGCGATTTTTATTGGCGTTTGTGCTTGGGGCGTTCAGGCTCTTCGGAAAACGCCGGTGGATGCGATTCCTGATCTTTCGGAGAATCAGGTTATTGTTTACGCGGATTGGTCAGGGCGTTCGCCTCAGGAAGTCGAAGACCAAATCACGTATCCGCTTTCCGTTTCACTGCAAGGTCTTGCCGGAGTCAAAACAGTTCGCGCAACATCAATGTTTGGATTTGCGTTTCTGACTGTTATTTTTGAAGACAAAATTGAAACGTATTTTGCCCGGACACGGGTTCTTGAACGGCTTAATTCGCTTGGCGCACTTCTTCCGGAAGGTGTGACGGCGCGTCTTGGTCCTGACGCGACCGGGCTTGGTTGGGTGTACCAATATTATCTCAAAACCGACGCGAACGCCGAGCAAGACCTTGGGTCGCTCCGTACACTTCAAGATACGTATATTCGTTACCAATTAGCGGCGGTTCCCGGTGTTGCGGAAATTGGCAGTCTGGGCGGTTTTGTCCGTCAATATCAGGTTGAAGTGTCGTCGCTCAAACTGAAACAATATGATCTTTCGCTTGGTCAGATCATGGACGCACTTGTTACAAGTAATCTCAATGTCGGCGGTAAAACTCTTGAAGAAAACGGTTCCGAATTTGTTGTTCGGGGAATTGGTTTGGTGAACGATATTTCCGACATCGAATCGATACCGCTTCTTGCCCGCAACGGCACACCGCTTTATTTGCGTGATGTGGCGCATGTTCAAATCGGCGGTGATTTCCGGCGCGGCACGCTTGATATTGACGGACAAGAAGTTGTCGGCGGAATTGTCGTTATGCGTTACGGCGAAAACGCTTACCAAGTGATTCAGGATGTGAAAACACGGATCAACGCAATTCAAAGCGGCTTGCCGAAAGGTGTAACGATTGAACCGTTTTACGACCGAAGCGATTTGATCGGTCGCGCCATTGATACGCTCAAACACGCTCTTGTCGAAGAAGTTATTCTTGTAACACTGGCTCATATTTTGTTTCTTTTTCATTTCCGATCCATTCTTATTGTAACGATTCCGTTGCCCAGTGCCATTCTTATTTCGTTTATTTTAATGAATCAATTTGGTATTCCGTCCCATATTATGTCGTTAACAGGAATTGCTATTTCTATTGGAGTTCTTGTTGATGCCGGAATTGTGATGACGGAAAATGTGATTCGGCATTGCGAATCCGCTTTGGAAGAAAAGAAAATTGCCAATCATTCGGCTCACCTGACGGCTGCTGAAATTTTCCAACTAACATTGCAAGCCAGCACACAGGTTGGTCGTCCGATGTTTTTTTCGATGACAATTATTATTCTCGCTTTTGTGCCGGTGTTTTTACTTACCGGACAAGAAGGCAAACTCTTTCATCCGCTTGCTTATACCAAAACGTTTGCGTTGATTGGAGCCGTGCTTCTTGCGATTACTGCCGTGCCGGTTTTTTGTACAATATTGGTTCGGGGACCGTTCCGTTCGGAAGACAAGAACGTACTCATGAATTTTCTGTTGCGCATTTACGATCCGGCTCTTGATTGGGCACTTCGCCATACTAAAACCGTGTTGACCGGAGCGGCGTTGTTATTAATTGTTTCGTTGGTTCTTGCTTTTGGTTTACCTAAAAGCGTTAATCATTTTCTTGTTTCCTATTCATCGCCTTATTTTCCGCTTCCCGAATTTCAGGGTTTTGGTTCGGAATTTATGCCGACATTGGAAGAAGGCAGTCTTCTTTTTATGCCTGTTTTGTTACCGGCAACTTCGTTGACGGAAGTGAAACGAATTATGGCGTGGCAGGATAAGGTGATGAGTGAATATCCCGAAGTGGTGATGGCAGCCGGAAAACTTGGGCGTTCTGATACCGCAACCGATCCGGCTCCGGTTGAAATGATCGAAACAACCATCACCCTTAAACCGCCGTCTCAATGGCGTCCCGGTATTACGAAACAACAAATCATTGCCGATCTGAGCGAACTTCTGACACAAGTACCGGGTTACACGCCGGGATTTTTGCAACCCATTGAAAACCGGATTCTGATGACCAGTACCGGTATCCGCGCTCAGGTGGGAGTGAAGATTTTCGGTAACGATTTACATTCGTTACAAAAAAAGGCGTTTGAAGTGGAACGGATAATTAGCGGTATTTCCGGTGCGACAGGCGTGGCGCCTTCGCGTGATCAGGGAAAACCGTACATTGAAATCGCCGTCAACCGCCCTGCAATGGGACGTTACGGACTTCACGCCGCTGATATTTTGCAATACGTGGAAACAGGTTTAGGCGGTACAAATGTTACAACAACGATTAAAGGACGCGAACGATGGCAGATTCAGGTACGTCTTGACCGTGCTGATCGGGACGATATTGAAAAACTCGGCGAACTGTTAATTCCGACGCCGAGCGGTCTGATGGTGCCGTTGGCGCAAGTTACGGAAATCAAACGTATTATTGGTCCCAATGAAATATCGAGCGAAAACGGACGGTTGCGGGTTTACGTACAAGCCAATGTGATGGATCGGGATTTGGGCGGATTTGTTGAGGAAATTAAATCGCGTATCGAAAAAGAGATTGTTCTTGAATCCGGTCAGACGATTGAATACAGCGGTCAGTACGAAAATCAACTTCATGCGCGCCGTACGCTGATGTTGGTGTTTCCGACGGTGATTCTTATTATTTTTCTTTTGCTTGTCATGACGTTCCGTTCTGCTGCCGAAGCGGCACATGTTTTACTGGCGGTGCCGTTTGCGTTGACGGGCGGTGTGATTTTGCAGGCTGCAATGGGATTCAATTTTAGTGTTGCGGTTTGGGTGGGCTACATTGCTCTTTTCGGTACGGCAATTCAGACCGGTATTATCATGGTGGTTTATCTGGAAGAATCCGTACAAAAAGCCCGCGAAACAAAAGGAACAACACTCACCTACGAAGAATTTATTGTTGCCGTTAAAGCCGGAGCAAGGTTACGATTACGCCCCAAAGTCATGACTGTTGCAACAACCATTGCGTCCTTGTTACCGATTTTTTGGAGTACACGCACCGGCGTGGAAATTATGCAGCCTTTGGCAACTCCGGTTGTCGGCGGCATGATTTCCAGCCTGCTGCATATTTTAATCGTAACTCCATTGCTGTTCGTGTTATTGCACGGTAAAAAATTTGTGAAGAGCGGAAAATAAATTATTGTTTCGGATTATGCAAAAAAGGAAGAGCAACAAAAACAAAATCTTCCGTTGTTACCCGCAGCCGTACAAAAATCTCGTTGGCTTTTCAAAAGAATAAGAATGTACGGAAAGAGTACAAGTTATAATTTATCCGCCTCGTAATTGGGCGGTGATTCGGGCGCGAAAAATCATTGCCGTAACATTCAATAATAGAACGAAAAGGACAAGTGTTGCGACCAGACCAAATTGATTGTACGGAACCAGTGCGGCAAGCCGGTCTCCAACCGCCATGTCGTAAGCAGCGTAAGATAATATCGGCGTTGGTTGAAACAAAATGTTCGAACCGGCAACAAAACCGCCCGAAGCAACAGCACACGTAAATAATAACGGAGCCGTTTCACCGGCAGCACGGCTAATACCAAGAATCGTTCCCGTCAAAATTCCCGGAAGTGCCGCAGGAAGAGTTACGGAAATAAATGCCCGTAACGGACCGGCACCAAGTCCGATTGCGGCTTCCCTGTACATTTGCGGAACGGATCGAATGGCTTCTTCGGCAGTTCGAATAACAACCGGTAAAATCAACAGAGCCAGCGTTATTGTTCCGGCAAGGAGGCAAGGTTTGCCCGTAACAAATTCAACAATAACCGCCAGCCCGAAAAGTCCAAACACAATACTCGGAACTCCAGCCAACGTACTAATACAAAGTCGTAACAACCGCGTGAGTCGATTGTCTTTTGCTGTTTCGACAAGATACGCCGCCGTGAGAACTCCCAACGGCAACGCAAGCAAAATCGAAAATAATGAAATCAACGCCGTTCCCAAAAGTTCCGGTCCAATCCCGCCCATGTAATGTCCCGCCGTTGCAGAATCAAAGAAATAATGAACATAAATAGTCCGGCGGGGATGGTGCATCTTCTCCAAATTTTGTTCAAGATCATCAAACAATTTTCGAATCTCAGCCACAATCGGCGTTCCTTCAAAAAACAATGTCCGATCAATAACCGTCCTTTCACTCGGTAACGTATTTCCCAAATCATCGAACCGCGTTTGCCAAACAGTTGCCCAACGAAGTTGTTTCAAGAACTTTTGCGCCGTTGTCCAATGAGCCGGACCGTAACGGACTTCCGGCGGAAGATGTTCCAAGCCTTCACGATTTTCCGGTCCAAGAATACAACCCGTTCCCTCCACTCCGGTAATAAGCGTTCGGATTTGTTTGAACGCCGTTGAATACGTCATGCCGGAATCAATTGTTACCGGTTTGTTACGAAGCGGCAAATCCGCGTTTTCGGCAATCTTGTAATATTCGTGCGACAATCGGTACAACGGCTCCGTTGGGTCAGTACAAAGTTTGCTAATCTTTTCAAATCTCTTTTGCAATTCCTCTGTTGAATCGGCGTTGCACAAATTTTGAAAAGCACGGTTCAAAGCACGGTTTTTTGTTTCACGCCCCAACTTGCCCGCTTCGGCAATCCAATCGTCCGGCGCAAGCCACGAAAGATTTCGTAACTGCCGATAAATCGTTTGACGCGCCTCGGAACATTCGCGGAACTCCTCCCGAACACTTCGACTATTGCCGCGTTGAAAGCGTTCCCAAAGAAAAAGACGATGCTCAACCGTTTCCTGAAAAACAACCGCCTCCGCACCCGACATGAAAATCGGCACAAGAATCATGCCCAACGCCAAAAACAAGACCGCAATCGATAAATAAGCCAAAAACGTAAAACACTTGTCAAAAACAAAACGAAAATATTTGCCGCTACAAAATCCAAATGGAAACGAAATCATTGAAACGATTGAAATAACCGAAAATATCCGAAACTTTCTGCCGGTTGACGTTTCATGAATTTTGCTGCGGTTCATGATCAATTCCGTCAGCAGGTTCATTGCAAACGTAAAAACAAGAAGCAGCAAACCAACGGTGAACAAAGCACTGCGGTGTAACGAATCAGCCGGAGTTTCGCCGATGTCACCGGCAATGGTTGCGGTCATGGTTCGCACCGCGTCGCCAAGCCCCGTCACAACCTGATCAACCCGATACCAAGCCGACGGCATATTCGCGGCGTTGCCGGCTGCCATCCAAACAACCATCGTTTCACCAACCGCCCGCATCGTTCCAAGAATCACCGCCGCCGCAATACCATTCCACGACGCCGGCATCACAACCTGCAAAATGGTCTCGGCACGAGTTGCACCCAATGAATAGGACGCTTCACGAAGTTCCCGACCAATTCCCGAAACCGCGTCTTCCGCAACACTGACTATCGTAGGAACCGCCATTACCGCAAGAATCATTGCCGCATTCAGAGCGTTCGTTCCCGAAGTAAAACCGAAAAATTCCTGTAACCACGGCGCAACAATCTTGATGGCAAAAAATCCAAACGCCACCGATGGAATCGCCGCAAGAAGTTCAATGACCGGTTTGAACAATTGCCGAACAGAAAAAGGAACCAAATCACTCAGAACAACCGCCGAAAGAATTCCAATCGGAACCGCAAGAATCATCGCAAACACCGTCACAACAAAAGAACCGTAAAATAAACTCAGCATCCCGAATACCGGAGGCTCCGCATTCGGATACCAATTCCGCGAAGTGAACGCCTCCACCAAACGGTTGAAACCGCCGGAACTCAGAAAAGGCAAACTACGGTAAAAAATGAAAACAAAAAGTGCCGCAACAGCAAATAGAACAAAATTTGCTGTACGGATAAAAAATTGAATGGCGATGATTTTCCGAATTGTTTTCACGGGAACGATTTTATCCCGGAATAATTAAGAAAAGATTAAGATTGGATTAAGATTTGATTAAGATTTCACCTTTTTTCGGATTTGGGCGCGGATTTATTTTCCCAATTCATCGGCGATCCGGTCGGCGCCGTAAATTTTTCGCAACGCCTCAACTATCACATCGGCATGAACCGAAACACAACGGCTTTGCGTTTCGGTATAGACGAAATTGTTCGACAACGAATAGATGTTGCCATCGAACACCAAGCCCACAACTTCACCTTTGGTATTGATGAGCGGGCTGCCGCTGTTGCCGCCGATAATATCGTTGGTTGTCACCAGATTGAACGCCGTATTCGGATTGAGTTTCGATTTGCCGTCTTTCCAACTTTGGGGCGGATCAAACGGTTCCTTGAACTTCTGCTGCTCCGCCCGTTTGAACATCCCGGCAATATTGGTTGTCGGCGCCGCTTCGGTGCCGTCATCTTCCTTGTAACCTTTCACCACGCCAAAAGAAAGGCGAAGCGTAAACGTAGCATCGGGATAAACGCTCGTTCCCAATTGCTCAAAACGCCGTTTCGCTAACTCCGCATACGCCGACGTTATCGGCGCTTCCACTTTGTTTTCGTAATTTTCCCGGAACTTTTTCGCTGCCGACTCTAAGCGTAATGCAAACCGAATCATCGGGTCAACAGACTTTTCGATTGCCTTAACTCCGCCTTCGGCAAGTCGTTTCCGCTCCGCAATATCACGGACTTTGGAATCGAGAACGAGTTCGGTTGCCAATTCTTTTGGTGATAAATCGGTGTCAAAAATAAAAGCCAAGTCGTTCCAGTCTTGTTGAAGAAATTCGTACAACATCGTCAACGAATCAGTCAATTTCACCATTTCAACATCTTCATAAATAGGCGTATCGGCGAAGAGCGTTTTTTTGAGCGATTCAAGATTTCCGTCGCGGTAGTCCTTCAAACGGTCTTTGTTGGGTTTTTCCGATTCGTAAGCGAGCCGAACCAGCGTTCGCGCAATCCTAAATGTTTGCGAATTGAACGCTTCACCCAATTCCACGAGGTCGTAAACTCTCGATTGGGAGTTGTCGCGAGCCTCAGAAATGGCGTTTTTGATTTTTTCTTCGGGCGAATCTTTTTTCGGTTGTGTTTGCGGCACATTTTTCCACAACACCGGAGTTTGGAGACCTTGCAATTGTCCGATGGCGCGTTTGCGGTAATTTTGGACGCCTCCGAGATCATCAGCGATACGGCGTTGATTTTCGAGGCTGCGGTTCGCGAACGCCGAATAAACCACTTCACGCCGGAAAAGTTTTTGCAAACGCCAAGGGAAATAGACATCACGTTGAAATTCGAGGTGCTCCCGCGTGTAAGAGCGTTCCGTCCGACCGGGAAAACCGGAAACAAAAACGAGTTCGCCCTCCTTCACCCCGTTCTTGCTCCATTTCAAAAAATGCTCGATTTTCGCCGGCTTTCCGTTTTCGTAAGCACGGAACAACGAGCAGTCAACACAATAACGCGGATATTCGTAATTGTCCGGGTCGCCGCCGAACGCCGCAATCGTTTGTTCCGGCGCCCAAACGAGCCGAACATCGTTATAAACCTTGTACCCGTAAAGCCAATACGCACCGCCTTGATATAAAATAGTCACTTCGCAACGCAATTTTGTTTTGTCGGACGATTCTTTTTCGAGGGTTGCAATCGCGGTGTTGCGAACCTTTTGGGCTTCTTCGGCGGACATTTCCGGTTTGACAGCGTTATTAACCTTGTCCGTCACATCCTCCGCCAAAACCGGAACCAAAATTTCAAGACCGCTGCACGGCAATTCGTCTTCAAAGGTTTTCGCGTAAAAACCGTTTTCAAGCAAATTATTTTCCGCTGTACTGAGT
>JAISQH010000544.1 GCA_031274385.1 Planctomycetaceae bacterium
GAAGTACATCCAAAAATACGGATATTTTTGGATTGAACGGATCGTAAAGAAGCGGTCTCAATGAATCAATGGTTAGTGATTTTGTGTCGTCTGTTTTTATGAAAATGTCTTCTGTTTCGCCGTTGGTTGTTGTGAATTGGTATTGTAAATTCATTTCCGGTTTGTCGTCGTTGTAGTTTCCGGTTTTTGTCATTGCGGCGAGTCGTCCGTTGTCAATTATGCCGCTTCGCAATAACTGAATCGATCTCAATCCGATAAAAACTCCGACCAAGACGAGTGCCAATCCGAAAATCGGAAACAAAATAACAAAAAGTCCCCAGCGTCCTACCGGACTTAGTCTTGTTCCGACTATGCGAACGACCTAACCGCTTCGTTCCTGTTTGACGGAATCGCCGTTCTTGAATTTTTTACCTGTTGCGTAGCTTTGTCCGGTGTTGCCGTCTGGTTGTTTGAAGGAAAATTTGAAAACTCTTTGTTCATTGAGCTCAAAGGTCGTTTCTTGTATGTCGATAATTTCTCCCTCTCCGGCTGGTTGAAAATTCCAATACATCCAATTCGGAATGATCGCCGGTAAAAAAATAATACACATAATCATTCCGATATAGACAAAGAACCAGAAAAAATAACTAGCAAAACGGTTATTGAGTAACAAATGAATTTGTACCAAAATCGAAACGTCTCGCGGCGGCGATGTCAACTTTTGAAAAATGACCGGCTCCGGTAGTAATTCCGATTCTTTTTCAGTTACAGCACCATTTTTGCCGTCAGTCATCACAAACGGAAAGGATTGCGTGTCCATTTTTATTGTACCAAATATAAAGGTTTTATATTGAAAAATACAAAAAAACCGGATTTTAATAAGGGAATCATTCACAGACATTTTACTTTTCACCACGAAAATCACAAAAAAAAACACGAAATCGCGGAAGAATGTTTTTACAATTTATGTTGTTACCATTTTTTCTTTATCTTTTCCGTGAAATTTTGTGTGTTTTGTGGTTCATAAAAAAGGTTGCGAACAAGGATCATTATCTTATTTATTTTGGAGTATTTCAACTGCTCTGGCAATTCCCATTGCTTTGTTGACGGTTTCTTTTCGTTCCAATTCCGGTACGGAATCATAAACGATTCCTCCTCCGGCTTGGGCGGTTAATTTTCCGTTACGGATTGTTGCCGTGCGGATGGTAATGGCGAAATCGATATTGCCGCTGAACGAAATGTAACCCGCCGCCCCGCCATACGTTCCGCGCGGCGTCTCTTCTTGTTCCGCAATAATCTGCATCGCCCGAACCTTCGGCGCACCGCTTAATGTCCCCGCCGGAAACGCCGCTTCGAAAAGATCAAAACCATCCAAACCATCCTCAAGTTGCGCCGTCACATTGGAAACAAGGTGCATCACATGCGGATGCCGTTCAATAAACATCAAGTCAGTTACCTGAACCGTTCCGGTCTTGGCAACACGCCCCAAATCGTTACGACCCAAATCAACAAGCATCAGATGTTCGGCTTTTTCTTTTGGATCACGAAGCATTTCGTCCGCTAATTCCCGATCACGTTGTTCGGTCTCGCCCCGCTTGCGGGTTCCGGCAATCGGACGCAAGGTGGCGGTTTTACCTTCGAGCCGAATCATGGTTTCCGGCGATGACCCCGCCAAAATCGAACCGCTAAGATGCATGAAAAATAAATACGGAGCCGGATTGGAAAATCGTAACGCCCGATATAACGAAACCGCATCAGGAGCATTTTCCGAAACAAATTGTTGCGAAAACACACACTGAATCAAATCGCCGGCGGCTATATGTTCTTTGATCGTCTCAACACGGCGGTAATATTCCTCTTCCGGTAAAACCGGTTTCAGTTTCAATTTGCCCGTATGTTTCGGCTGCGGCAACGCGATCGGTTTTTCCAGTTCGGCGGCAATACGTTCCGTTTCCGCAACAGCATTTTCGTACAATGTTCGGTTGTCCGTGCCGCGTGATTGGTTGGGAAACGTCAAAACGCAAATGGTCAGCGTTTGCCGGGCATTGTCGAAAATCAACATCGTTCGCGGAATAACGAAACTCGCAAACGGTTCGTTTTCCAATTGATTCGGAATGTTCTCGAAGAACGCCGTCATTTCGTACGCAAAATAACCGACAAGTCCGCCGAAAAAACGCGGCAGATCAGCGTGTTCTGCCGCTTTGTACCGAGTCATCAACTGACGTAGTACCGGTAACGGTTGACCATGATGCGGCGTCCGGTTTTCCGACACAATTTTGCCCGACTCGTCGTATTCCGTTACGGAAATGCTGCCTTGGTGAACCTCGACAAAAGCATGAGGAGCAATTCCGAGAAATGAATAACGTCCCCATTTTTCACCGCCTTCAACACTTTCAAGCAAAAAAACGCCTTCCTGACCGTTGTAAAACCGTTGCAACAACGAGACCGGCGTGTGAAGATCAGCAAACAATTGCCGTGTTACAGGAACAACATCGGCTTTTTGACATTCCGTTAAAAAGTGATCAAGTTGAGTTGGCATCGTAGAAAATAAAAATAAAAAGGAATAAAAAAAGCCACCCTCTTTGACAGGCGGCTTTTTCAGTTCGGGTGATTGACAAAAAAAGCCGTGAACAATTTCGCTCACGGCTCGTCAGATTTTTATAACAAAACCACAACCGGAACGATTTCAGCGTGCCGCCAAAATCGCCAACCAAGATGGTTCTTATTCGTTGTAAAGTAAAAGCAATCAAAATAATTCATCTCGTCCCTCTGATCAGATTATTTTTAAACATAACCCTCTTTGTAAAATCCGCCTCATTTGTAAATATTGATAATTGAAAAGTATTTTATGACTCCATTCCGATTTGTCAAGCAGGGGCAAATCATCAATAGACTTGTTTCATTATTATTGTTGTTATTGTCAACAGATTTTACAGATTCGTTTTTCATGAAAATCTGTAAAATCTGCTGACAAAACTAAACCATTACACTTCTTTTTCAAGTTTTGGAAAAAGGTTAAATCAATTCATTGAAATTGAGAACCATTGAAAATCGGGACTCTAAACAAAAGATACGTATTATTCGGATTGTTCTGTCTTTTGTGAGCGGATTCTATTTGTTTTACCCGATTAGGAACAATCTTGAACTCCCAAAGGTCGAAAAGAAATAAGTGTAAATGAAAATACATTCAGTAAAATAATTCAGTAAAATAATTCAGTAAAATAATTCCATTTCGGGTTCTGCATTTTGTCGGTTTTTTGAAAACACGGTTATCCAAACGTTAAAAACAAACTATGAAAACATCGGTTTTTTGTTGGAACATTGTGCTTGTTTTGATTCTTTCATTCGTGATTTCAAACCGTTTTGCCAATGCGCAAGGCGTTCTGCTTCGGAGTCTCGGAGCGGTCAACGACTCAATCGGAAGCGTGGCAACCGCAACTCCGATTGACGCAGCCGGAGCCCTTTACTGGAATCCGGCATCGCTTTCCGGTCTTGAAAAAAGTGAAATTTCGTTTGGAGTTGGTATTATCATGCCGAAAATGCGTGTTAGTTCCAGTGTTGAAGGTGCCGGTTTGAGTGGTTCGACCAAAGGCGAAGTGGGTTCGGTTCCGGTTCCGAGTATGGCGTTAACCTGGCGGCGTTGCCCCAAATCGCCGCTTACATTCGGTCTCGGTTTGGGAGCGGTTGGCGGAGCGGCGTCGCTTTATCCATCAACCGGTTCTCCATACGATAATCCGATTTTAGGCGGACGAGCCAAATCGTCAACAGTTATTATTATGCAGATAACGCCCACCGTTTCCTATAAAATCACGGATCAACTTTCTGTCGGAGCGGCACCGATTATTGATTTGGCGTCGTTGACAATCAATCCGATGCAATTGGGTCAACCGCTTGGAGCCGCTCACGAGGTTCATAATTTCGGAACAAGATATGCTTGGGGCGGCGGATTTCAGATCGGAACTTATTACGATTTCAAAAATCATTTTAAGACCGGTTTTATGTTCAAGAGTCCGATTTGGGCGGAAAATTTAACATATCAGGGAACATTGTCCGGTAATTCAGAGGTGTATTCCGGCAGTTTTGATTTGAATCTCCCGATGACGCTTTCTTGGGGCGTTTCTTATGACGGTTTTCGTGACACAATTATCGGGTTGGATGTTCGTTATTTCGATTATGCACACACGGCGGGATTCAAAAAAGGGGTGGTGAACGGTGTTGTGGAAGGTCTTGATTGGGACAGTATTATGTCGGTTGCCGTCGGTATCGAACGGAAATGGAGCCGGAAACTCAAGTTACGGCTGGGATATTGCTGGAATGAAAATCCGATTCCGGGTCGTAGTGCCATGTTGAATGTTGCCGCGCCGCTGATGATGCAGCATACGTTGACAATGGGTGCAACTTATGCGATTATCAAAGACCTTGAATTTTCGCTTACTTACATTCATGTGTTCAAAGCGAAAACAACCGGTCCTTTTCCAACCGGAATAGCGGCAGCCCCAGTGGGCAGCGTGACCAATGAAGTCAGTGCCAATATGATCTCGGCTGGAGTTGCCAAGAAATGGTAGAACCAACCAACTACTAAGGGGAACTTCTAAAAACCGAGCCTAACCACGAAACACACGAAATTTCACGAAAAATATAATTGCAGTCAATCGTTTATCATAAAAAAGTGATAACAAAAATTCTTTCGTGTTTTTTTTGTGTTTTTCGTGGTTAAAACGGATGTTCTGTTTTGAGTCGGCACGATAATTGGTTGTAAGTATGAGTCTTTTTAGGGGTTACGTCGAATTTTTAGTTTTTTTCTTACTGTCCACAGTGTTCGCTTTCTTTGTTTTTCCGGCGGGGACGATCTCGGGGGCGTTGATATTCGCAAGGCGGAATAACTCTGCGATCTCAACACGAGGGGTTGGCACGCTGTTGATTGTTATGTTTTTTGATTCGTCATTGGGGTTTGGGAATTGGAGTTGAATTGTTCCCCAACGTTTCCAATAACCTGATTTTCTCCTCTACCATCCCGTCCAGCCCACTCCACAACTCCCGCAATTTTTGAATCAATAAATACGATAACATCACCACCAGATATGTCCCCGCGTCCGACTCGATTTGCGAACATAAATCGGACGCATCTCAAGTTGCCCCGTTTTGCATGTCCGAAACGCCTGCTCCACTTTTGCCAAATCCTTGTAACGAGCATGAACCATCTCCTTCTCAAGTTTGTCCGCCGTCAAACTCGTTGTCAAACAATAACAACCATCAAGTTTGGAGATTGACTGTAACTTCTCTTTGTCTTCGACAATCTCAACTTCACGTTGTGAGTCCGATCATTTCAAACTCGCCCAACCCTCCATCCTCAATCTCCGCAATTTATCATTACAATATTTCAGTGCCGTCTCAACCTTAGCACAAGAATGACTTCTCAAATAATTATTACGAATATTAATAACGTCTTTTAATCGTGACAGTTTTGACTTGCGGTTGTCTGATATTTCTGTTGCACGTATCGGATTACGTTTCAAAATATACCGTTTCGTCTTATAACACGACGGGTTAATTGTTTTCGTACGACAAGTCTGTTGTGGCAATTCCTCAATCAATTGGGCGATGGATTGGCGATTCTTGATCGCGAAAGCGATTACCTCGCAGGTCTTAGTACCACAATTGGTGATATTCAAAATGGTCGTCTTGATTGTTTTTTTCCCTTCACGCCGCGAAGTGCGGAGGAGGTACTGAGTGTTTCAAAAAGGCGGTGGTCTCCGCCGAAAAAAAAAAATTCCGCTAAGGCAGTGAGCCGCCCGACATCCCAACGCAGCCCGCCCGCATCACCCCAAACCAATATGCTATAAAATAATTACGGGCGCACAATGTTTCGCAGAATCTATAAAAATAGTAAAAAAATAAAAAATATTACTGGGCGCACTTTTTCAAGAAAATTTAGACGTAACCCCTTTAATGTCAACAACTTAAACAAAAAAATACCATCGCAACCAAAGGAACATCCGTTCTAAAAATCTGTTCAATCTGCGTCATCTGTTGACAATAATGGAACAAGTCTATTTATTTTTCGTTGCGAATAAAGACATAAAAGACGTAAGGAAAATCAATCCGTTTAGAATCAAAAAAAACTTCGTGTTCTTTGCGCCTTTGAGCGAAACATTAAAAAACAAAATAGACAGTTACCTCACATCGTATGTTACAACTTCGGTTAAGAAATTACCGGAAAGTCCTTTGAAATATTCGGCTTTGACAAAAATGTTGTCCCCCATTTCCCATACGCCCTAAATTGCCCAGATGTTATAATAGTTGCGTGTGGGAAGTTGAAAATGGAGAGTGTCACATGTGGATTACTACTTGAAAATAAAGCGTTTTATTGTAGAATAAAAATCAATAATGTTGTCTTAATCTCATACAACCTTTTAAGGAGAATAAACAATGTCAACACCCACTATTCAAAATACTCAAAATATACAAAAAACAACAACCCTGACACCAGAAGAAATGTGGCAATTATTTCAAGAAGAATCACGCCAAAGACATCAAGAGTGGGAACGAAGAGACAAAGAATGGGAACGAAGACGTCAAGAATGGGAACGAAGAGACAAAGAGTGGGAACGAAGCCGCGAAGAACGGGAACGAAGAGACAAAGAGTGGGAACAAATCCGCAAAGAACTCGCCGAACAAATGAAACGAACTGACGAACAAATGAAACGAACTGACCAACAACTCGGAAAGTTGGGAAACCATTTCGGCGAAATGATAGAACATCTAGTTGCGCCAGGGATTGCTGATAAATTTAACGAGTTGGGTTATCACTTTCATGAAGTTGCCCGCTCGTTTAAGTGTGAAGATGAAACAGGAAGAACACTAGCGGAAGTGGATTTTTTACTTGAGAATGATGAATTTATTATCGCAGGCGAAGTCAAAGCAAAACCGCTGGTCGCGGATATTGCTGACCATATCTGCCGGTTAAAGATTTTGAAAGAACATTTCAAAAAGTACAGGGGATACGAAAAAAAGATTGTTGGTGCTCTTGCCGGAGCCATCTTTGCCGAAAATGTGAAAAATACGGCGATTCGTCAAGGAATTTATGTAATCGTACAAACCGGTGATACCATTAAAATTGATGTTCCCAATGATTTTCAACCCAAAACGTTTTAATAAATGTTTTGAATAATGTGGTGTCTTGCCGCGAAAAAATAAAGGAGAAAAGATGAAACACTACTACTCAACTGTAAATAATGTTGTTCTGACTCATTCCGATATGTTCAACGAAAATTATTCACGGCGCGTAATCGTTCGGTTTGAAAGAGCAAAGATGATATAAAATAAATAAAAAAATAGACTTTCTTTGAAAATCCTTCGTGTTCTTTGTGACTTTGTGCGCCATTAATATAATTGTCTATTTTAATTTTGTCGTTTGACTGAGGGGGGCTTTACGGTTCTTGCTCTATTGGGTATCATTTTCGGTGAAATGTTCCGCCTTTCTGCCTTGGCGGAATTCATAACCAGAATCAAATAATCCAGCTGTTACGGCTGGGCAAACCCAACCCTACATTTTTTAGGAGACTCCCTGTGAGCGACAACCGTTTTTTAATGGTCGATGGAAATGAAGCAACAACCCTAATTGCTCATGCTTGTAATGAAGTCATGGCAATTTACCCAATCACTCCATCTTCTACGATGGGCGAACTGGCTGATGATTGGGCGTCAAAGGGCAAGAAAAATATTTTTGGCACTATTCCGCATATTGTCGAAATGCAAAGCGAAGCGGGAGCTGCCGGAGCCGTTCACGGCTCACTCCAAGCCGGTTCGTTAACTTGTACATTTACGGCTTCGCAGGGACTTCTCCTGATGATTCCGATCATGTTCAAAGTCGCCGGAGAACAAACGCCGACCGTGTTTCACGTTTCCGCCCGAACTGTCGCAACTCATGCCCTTTCGATTTTCGGCGATCACGGTGACGTGATGGCGTGCCGAAGTACCGGTTGGGCATTCCTTTGCGGCGGAACTGTGCAGGAAACTCACGATATGGCTCTGATCGCTTATGCTTCCACTTACAAAACAAAAATCCCGTTCCTGCATTTTTTCGACGGTTTCCGAACTTCGCACGAAGTCAACCGAATCGAACCGATTTCCGATGACATTATCAAACAGATGCTTGATTTGGACGCCATTGCCGCGTTCCGCAAACGAGCCTTGTCACCGGAAAACCCCCTCCTTCGCGGAACCGCCCAAAACCCGGACGTGTTTTTCCAAGCCCGCGAAGCCTGCAACGAAACTTATAACAAAATTGCCGGTATTGTGCAGGCGGAAATGGATCAATTTGCCAAATTGACAGGGCGTTCCTACCATCTTTTCGACTATTTCGGCGCACCCGATGCCGACCGTGTTATCGTTTCGATGGCATCCTCAACCGGCGTTATTGAGGAATATCTTGACCATATTAAGAACGGTGAAAAGGTTGGTCTTGTTAATGTCCGGCTTTACCGCCCGTTCGACGGAACCGCATTTGTTGCCGCATTGCCGAAAACAGTCAAAAAAATTGCGGTTCTCGACCGAACCAAAGAACCCGGCACCTTAGGCGAACCGCTCTATCAGGATGTTGTCACCGCACTTGCCGAATTTTGGACAGGCGACAAATTGACGGTTATTGGCGGTCGTTACGGACTTTCCTCGAAAGAATTTTCGCCGGCAATGGTGAAAGCGGTCTATGATGAATTGGCAAGCCCGAATCCCCGCCGTGAATTTACGGTCGGAATCAACGATGACGTCACAAAACTCAGTCTGTCTTATGACCCGCAGTTCTCAACGGAAGCGGACGATGTAATCCGATGTTTGTTCTTTGGTCTCGGCAGCGACGGAACGGTCGGCGCGAACAAAGATACCACGAAAATCGTTGGCGAAAACACGCATCTTTCCGCGCAAGGTTATTTCGTTTATGATTCGAAAAAGGCGGGTTCTGTTACGGAATCTCATCTGCGGTTTTCACCGCGTCCGATCAAAGGTTCTTATTTTGTAACGAAAGCGAACTTTGTGGCGTGTCATCAGTTTGTTTTCACCGAAAAACTGGATATGCTGACTCCGTTGATTGAAGGCGGCACGTTCCTGCTTAATTCCCCTTACGGTCCCGACGAAGTTTGGGATCAACTTCCGGCGGAATTGCAACAGGAAATTATTAATAAAAAGGCGAAATTTTACGTTGTGGACGCGGTCACTGTTGCCCGCGAAGCCGGAATGGGTAATCGGCTCAATACCGTGATGCAAACCTGTTTCTTCCAACTGGCGAAACTTTTCCCGACCGCCGAAGAAGCCATTGGTTACATTAAAAAGGCGATTAAGAAAACCTACGGCAAGAAGGGCGACGCGGTTGTTCAAAAGAACTACGACGCGGTTGATGCGTCGGTTGCTTCGCTCAAGGAAGTCAAATATCCGAATCAGGTCACGTCGAAAAAACATCGGCACATGGGAACGGTTGGTAATCCGCCGAAGTTTGTCAAAGAAACGCTTGGTGAAATTCTGGCGGCACGCGGTAACGATTTGCCGGTCAGTGCTTTGCCTGCGGACGGAACGTTCCCGACCGGAACATCGCAGTACGAAAAACGGAACATCGCCATTGACATCCCGATTTGGGATCCGTCAGTCTGTATTCAATGCGCCGCCTGCTCGCTGGTTTGCCCGCACGCGGCAATCAGATACAAAGTGATTGAACCTTCAGTCCTGGAAAAAGCCCCCGCATCGTTCCGGTCGAAAGACTATAACATGAAGGATTTCGACGGTTACAAAGCCGCGATTCAGGTTGCTCCAGATGATTGCGTCGGCTGCGGACTTTGTGTTCAAAACTGCCCCGTCAAAAACAAGACGGTTGAAGGACGCAAAGCGATTAACATGGAAAGCAAGATTGATCATCTTGAATCCGAGCGGGCGAATTGGGACTTTTTCCTTGCGATTCCTGATCTGGATCGTTCGACGGTCAATGCGGACAGTATTAAAGGTTCGCAACTTTTGTTGCCGTTCTTTGAATTTTCGGGTGCGTGTGCCGGTTGCGGTGAAACGCCTTACGTTAAATTGGTTACGCAGTTTTTTGGTGACCGGATGTTAGTTGCCAACGCAACGGGTTGTTCTTCGATTTACGGCGGCAACCTTCCGACAACACCGTACACAAAAGACGCCAATGGTCGAGGACCGGCGTGGTGCAACTCTTTGTTCGAGGACAACGCCGAATTCGGACTTGGTATTCGGGTGGCTGTTGACCAGCAAAATCATTTTGCCAAAGAAATTCTGACGGCAAAACGTGAACAAATCGGCGCGGAACTTGTTGATAATATTCTGAACAATAAACAGGAAACCGAAGCCGAAATTGCGCAACAACGAAAATGGGTTGCCGAACTCAAGGCGAAGATTTCATCGTGTCAGAGCGGCGGAAGTTGCGATGATCACACAACCGGTATGAATTTGTTCAATATTGCGGATTCGCTTGTACGCCGAAGTTGCTGGTGTTTTGGCGGTGACGGTTGGGCGTACGATATTGGTTACGGCGGTCTTGACCATGTGATTGCTTCGGGGCGTGACATTAACATTTTGGTTCTTGATACGGAAGTGTATTCGAACACCGGCGGTCAGGCGTCAAAATCAACACCCAAAGGAGCAGTGGCGAAATTTGCAGCAAGCGGCAAGCCGACTCGCAAGAAAGACCTTGGTATGATGGGTATGGCTTACGGCAATGTTTATGTTGCGCAAATTGCTTTAGGAGCGAATCCGAACCACGCCATCAAAGCGATTCGTGCTGCGGAGGCGTATCCGGGACCGTCGTTGATTATTGCGTATGCTCATTGTATTGCGCACGGTATGGCGGACATGAAGATCGGTTTGGAAATGCAGAAGGAAGCGGTCAAGTGCGGCTATTGGCCCCTGTACACTTATGATCCGCGCAAATCGCAACCGCTTGAAATAACGTCCAAAACGCCGGAGGGATCGGTCAAAGATTTTGAACTCAAACAAAACCGCTTTGCCGTCTTGAACCGGGCAAAACCGGATGTGTTCGAAAAATTGATCGAACAATCACAAAAGGAAGTTGCGGAACGTTTCAATTTCTACACCGCCCTTGCCGGTACGAAAAAGAATGACTGAGTTGATTTTTCACATTTAAACGGATGTTGAAAATACCGGAAGTTGATCAACTGCGAAAAACACGAAGTGAGAAAAAATGGTAACGAATTTTCATCTTATTTTTTGTTTTTCGTGGTTGTTTTTTCGACAGAACCTTAGGTGAAAAGTTTTGTAATTTTTTTGTGAACAGGTTTAATTTTATCCAATCATAACGAAGGTTTATAAGAATTGCGATGTACAAAAAATTACTGTTGGATGAAACACAAAAAAATTTTGTTACTCACGGAAACGAAAGAATTCGTTTACTTGCTCCGGCAGGTTCTGGAAAGACTCTCGCAATTCTTTATCGATGTGTTGAGCTTTATACAAAGGACAACAGTTGTGAGTTTTTAATATTTTCATTTACCAAAGCTGCCGCCGCCGAATTAAAAACAAGACTTAACACCGATGAATATTTTACACCTATACGTTACGTTACTATCGTTACAACAATTAATGCATGGGGAGAATCATATTTAAAGAGGTTACCTGATATCTACAATCCCAGATTACTTTCAGATACTCTATCGCGAAAATTTGCGGTATTAAATAACCTCCAACCGGTATGGACACTGGAAAGGTTTAAGCATATCAGAGACCTTCTCGTGAGTACGAATGGTCCTAAAAACTCCGCACATCTATTAGACCTGATGGATCAATCAAAGTGTTTGGGCATCAATATTGAAGATTTTTCAGAAGAGAAAGATAATTATATTGATGTTGTACAAAAATATATAAAATATTTTCAATCCGTCGGAGTTAGTGATTTTGTCGAGCATGAATATTGGAAAAATCTGTCTAAACTCAGATTAGATGAAAAAACTGGATACGATGAGGTTTCGGCGGTTGCAATAAATTTCTTTCCTTTTTTTGTTGCTGCTACGCGTACATTGATTGGGATGGGATTTTATACGTTTGAAGATCAGAAATACCTGCCATATATTCATTTACGAAGAAAGAATAATAACGGAACAAGAAAAACAGTACAAAAAAAAATACACCTTTTTGTGGATGAATTTCAAGATTCTAGCCCTCTTGACTTATATCTCATCAGGGAAATTGTGAAACTGCATGATGCAAGTCTTACTATTGTTGGAGATGACGATCAGTCAATTTATCAATTTCGTGGTGCTTCTTCCAAATTTATAGTTTCGCCGGAGGATTTCTTTGACGGAGATTTTCAAACGATCATTTTTGAAACAAATTATCGAAGTCCTACTAATATCATCCGATTATCTCAAAGATTGATAAGACACAACAATTATCGGGTACAAAAAAATATATCCTCTATAAATGATGAACTTGCACAAATACATTTTATTGATGATGAGCCAAGTAAAATTTTTCAGCGTGTTGAATCGAAGTTTTGTGAATCTATTGGAAGTGGACACAAAGTTACATTGATTGGCAGAACAAGAGGACAATTACTTCCGTACCAGATAATTTGTGCCAGAAACAATATTACTTTTTATTCAGATGATGATATAAATATATTCAGAAGTGATGCGTTTAAGAAACTTCGAGATGCGTTGAAGGTAAAAATTTATTTTTCACCTTTATCATATAGCCCTAATAATGTTCCAGGAGTACGTTTTGATGCAGATGGATATAAAATCCATCCACTCCGCTCTCATGGTTCAAGTCAAGATGATGTGATTAAAATCATCAATTTTATTATACGTTATCCTTTAAATAGGCAGAGGCAATCAGGGTTACGTTCCTACCTTAGAAATAGATGGACTAATATTAAAGATGTAGAAGATTTACGGGAGATAATTGATCAATATCCCCACATCAATGATTTGTTTGCAGGCGATTTGTCAGAAATCGTTGCTGATTTTTTTTCTACAAAAAAAGTTACTGATGCTCTGGATGTCATGGCAAAAAAGTTCAATGGTTTTAAGAAGGATTTCAGCCGATCAGATGATGATGTTTTTTATACTGATCCGCCGTTTACTCATTTAATTGACTTTGCGGTTCAATATGGAGATAAATTCGAAGATTTTTTAAGTGATTTGGAGAACATTGAGTTCCATGAAACAGATGAATATGATGAAAAAATTAAAATTCATATATCTACTGTTTTTCGTACAAAAGGTAAGGAATATGACACCGTTATTGTTTTGGATGCGAATGATGAATTTTGGCCCAATAAAATGGCAAAATCCGAATCAGAGTTGGAAACGGAACGTCGGCTATTCTATGTTGCGATAACAAGAACAAAGAAAGAGTTAATTTTTGTAAATGCCAACAGAAACCCTTCACCTTATTTAAATGAAATGGGATTCGATTCAGAGCGACGTTGTTTTTTTGCCGCTGGATCGAGCACAAACGGACATGTTCGTTCTGTTGATTGAGTGGTCTCAAAAAGAAATTGAAGACCGTTTCAATTTCTACACAGCGTTGACCGGTACAAAAAAGAATGACTTGATCTGCGACATACAAAGTAAATTGACCCAAAACCATGATTACAACATTCCAGCGGTATTAAAGCAACATTTTGTTCCTCATTTGACACTCGAATATAAAATGTATCAGAAATATTAGAATTGTCAACTGAAGTAAAATACTCTATTTCAGCTACAGTACCATTTGCCTTACCAATAACCAATTCAGCAGAGGTAATCATGTTTCGAAAAAATGGAAACTGTTGTGCAGAAATTGAAATTTTGCAACGATTTGAATTACTTTATTGGAAGACGGCATTGATTTGCTTGAAAAACAAATGGTATTCGACCGATGATCTTGTATTATTTGCGTTTGCATGTCTTGAAAGTAATATTGCCGATACAGACTATCGTGTTGCACTCATTGCCGATGGTAATTACTATAAAAGTGACATTGACTTTTTAGAAGTCGTTGAAACTCTTGCCAAAGATGAAACAATTGATGATCTTGTTGCGGAAGAAATATGGATATTGGCAAGATTAATTGCCATTAAAGAATCGAATGAAGGTGACGATGTTAAGTATGAGGAATTGCAAAATATTATTGAATCGGCACATAAATATCCTCCCACACTTTACGATTGCTATCAATACCGAAAACAATCTGATCTGTTTCCATTCGATGCCATAAACGAGGTCATTGAGAATTTACAATCCAAATTGGCATCTTTTCGTCTCTGCGCAAATTAAAATTGGAAAGAGCAGCTTAAAAGATTTACAAATAAATTCGCAACTATTTATCCGTTTGCGAATTTTAATAGTTGTAAAATTCATCCCATGCTTTATCAATTCGGCTCAGCGCGTCGGGAAGATCGCGGACTTTGAATATTTCCTGAACCTCCGCACCAACCGTAATATGCCGAACAGTAAAGAGTAATTCTTTGTCCGCCAGTTTTCGGATGGCATCATCCACCTCAAAATCAAGTTGATGTCCAAACTGTTCCTGAATCCAATTCTCGGCGGCGTTGTCGAGTTCTTTCATTGACATTTCACGGCTCGGCTGCACAAACAGAATAAAATAACCAATAATCGCTTCCTTGACCTCCTGTTCTTCGGCATCGTCAATAAGTGAAGTCAATGCCGCCTTGTTGTTTGAAAGATTTCTGTAATATAAATTGCTCGAAAAAACGTGCAGGTATTTCGTTTTACTGTTCAGAAAACTCATGATCCCCTTGAACGCGGCAAGAAGCAACCCGCCTAAAATAATCCAAAAATAAACCCAAGATAACGTAAACGCAAACACCAATTTTGAAATCGGCGTAAAAAGTGAACCAAGAACGCTGCCGCCAATTTTGAACCGATCAAAAATCGGCATTCCAAGTTTCACTTTCGGTACAATTATCTTGATGTCTTCAACAGGAACATCCTTGAACATCTTAACAATAATTTGACCGCCAAATTCCCGCTTCAATCGGGCAATAACAAAAACCCGATTCAAACGAACAACCGGACGACTCCGCTTGAAGAAAAACCAATATTTCTCAATCTTGTTTTGATGCCGAATGCCGCGATAATAAACATGGAACTCGTCAAATTCGTCCGTATCAGCTCGAACCGATAATCCGCCGACAGGTTGCAATTTGAGACATTCCGCAATTTGTTCCGAAGTTAATTGTGCATAATTACCGATACGCAAAACGTCGCGAATAGACGCATAAAGCCGAAGCCGAACCGTTTGCAATTCCTCATCGGAATATTCCGGCTCCGCCAATGTTTCCCGATCAGGATCAAACGGTACAAAATCGTTTTTAAGCGTTTCAAGAAGGGCGTGATATTCGAAATGATAGCGGTGTTTCAATAAAGCACAAAGTTGCCGCAACGCATCGTGATGCCCCGCCGCCAAACGCGGATCGCGGATCATGCGTTCCAGAAGAATTTCCGTCCGAAAAGGAATAAACTGCTCCCGGTCTTCCAGAAATTCCGGCGGTAAATTGGTCATCTCGAAAAAGTTTAGTAGTCTATTTTATTTTTTTGTAATCGTTTTTCCTGAGCAACAAGAAAACACGGAAACAATAAAAATGTTGCTAAAATAATGGGTAGGTTTTTCATCGAAATTCTGAACATTTAAGGAGTTGGACATGAAGGTGTTGCCGCTGTAACGTAACTGTCTATTTTATTTTGCGCGCAAAGACGCAAAGAGTCAAACGAATACCTTTTTCGCATCAAGTTATCCATTTGTGGGATTCTACCACGAAAA
>JAISQH010000597.1 GCA_031274385.1 Planctomycetaceae bacterium
CAAACGTATGGGACATGTTGATCTTGCTGCGCCGGTGGTTCATATTTGGTTTTTCAAGGCAGCCTCCAGCCGGCTTGCAACACTTCTTTCTATGAAAGCGAGCAGTCTTGAAAAAGTAATCTATTTTCAGGATTATGTTGTTATTGATCCGGGAAATACTACGAAAAAATTGTACGATCTTCTCAATGAGGAAGACTATCGAAAAACACGCGAAGAGGATACGTCCGGTAAATTCCAAGCCGAAATGGGTGCCGAAGCCATTCGCAAACTCCTTCAACAACTCGATCTTGTTACGTTATCCGACGAACTTCGTCTCGAATTAACTGAAACAAAATCGAAACAACGGAAGAAAGACCTTATTAACCGTCTCAAACTTGTCGAGTCGCTTCGGGACAGTGATAACAAACCCGAATGGATGGTACTTGATGCCATTCCCGTTATTCCGCCGGATTTGCGTCCGCTTGTTTTGCTCGAATCGGGAACCTTTGCAACCAGCGATCTGAACGATTTGTACCGCCGGATTATTAACCGGAATACTCGTCTCAAAAAATTGGTTGACCTGAATGCTCCCGACGTGATTATTCGCAACGAAAAAAGAATGCTTCAACAGTCTGTTGATGCGTTGTTTGATAATGGTCGCTGCAAACGTCCCGTTTTAGGTTCAAGTAACCGTCCGTTGAAATCGTTGACCGACATGATTAAAGGAAAACAAGGTCGGTTCCGTGAAAACCTGCTTGGTAAACGTGTCGATTATTCGGCTCGAAGCGTGATTGTTGTTGGTCCTCATCTTCGGCTTCATCAGTGCGGTTTGCCCAAGAAGATCGCGTTGGAACTTTTTCAGCCGTTCATTATTCGTCGGCTCAAAGAACTTCAACATGCTGATACGATTAAAAGCGCAAAGAAAATGCTGGAACGAAAAGATGAAGAGGTTTGGGATATTCTCGAAGAGGTGATACAAAATCACCCGGTCTTGCTGAACCGTGCTCCGACACTTCACCGAATGGGAATTCAGGCATTCGAACCAACGCTTGTCGAAGGTAACGCTATTAAATTGCATCCGTTAGTTTGTCGCGGATTCAACGCGGACTTTGACGGTGACCAGATGGCGGTTCACCTTCCGTTGTCGCTCGAAGCTCAAGTCGAAGCGCATACCTTGATGCTTTCAACCAACAATATTTTCAGTCCGGCAAATGGTTCGCCGATCATTTCACCGTCGCAGGATGTTGTGATGGGTTGTTATTACATTACGATGTCGCGTCCCAATATGAAGGGCGAAGGAATGATCTTTTCGAGCCGTGAGGAAGTTCTTTTGGCTTATGCGCACAAAGTTGTTGATTTGCACGCTCTGATTAAGGTTCGTATGCCGAAGGGGCGTTGGCTTAAAACCGACCGGGCAATCCGTGAAGGCAAAATTTTTGAAACAACACCGGGGCGTATTATTTTTAACAATATTCTTGCCGAAGGAATGCCTTATTACAATGAACCGCTTAAATCCGCCGGTTTGCAAACAGTGATCAGCGATTGCCATGAATACGTTGGTCGGCGCGGAACGATTGATTTGCTTGACAACCTGATGCGGATCGGTTTTGAAGAAAGCACCAAGAGCGGATTATCGTTTGCGACTGACGATCTTATTACGCCGAAAGAAAAACTCAGGATTATCGAAGATGCGGAAAAGAAAATCGCCAAACTTCATCAACATTACGAACGCGGTGTTATTGCTGACGCCGAGCGGTACAATCAGGTTTTGGACATTTGGACTCACGCCCGTGAAGACATCACCAGCCACATGATGAAGGAACTCGAAAGCGATAACCGAAAAGAACGCGGTTGGGAAAGTTGGTACGTTAATCCGATCCATCTCATGGCGACTTCCGGTGCGAGAGGCGGTACGGAACAAATTCGTCAGTTGGCTGGAATGCGCGGTTTGATGGCAAAACCGAACGGAAAGATTATTGAAACGCCAATTAAGGCGAATTTCCGTGAAGGATTGACGGTGCTTGAATATTTCAGTTCGACGCATGGTGCCAGAAAAGGGTTGGCGGATACCGCACTCAAAACAGCCGATTCCGGTTATTTGACACGAAAACTGGCGGATGTTGCTCAGAATGTGGTGATTACGAAGGACGATTGCGGAACAACTCAGGGAATTACCAAAGGCGTGATTTATCGTGGCGAAAAGGTTGAAGTCAGTTTAGCCGATTCGATTCGGGGGCGTGTTTCCCGTGCCAATATTGTCAACCCGATTACGGACGAGGAAATCGTTAAGGAAAACGGGTTGATTACGTCCGAAATTGCACGAAAAATCGAAGAACTTGGTTTGGAAAAGATTCAGATTCGTAGTCCGATGACTTGCGAAGCGGAACTCGGCGTTTGCGCCAAATGTTACGGAATGGATTTGTCAACATCCCGTTTGGTCGAACAAGGTTTGGCGGTTGGAATTATCGCTGCACAAAGTATCGGTGAACCGGGAACTCAATTAACGATGCGGACATTTCATATCGGCGGTGTTGCGGCAAGCGGTGTGGAAGAGAGTGAAATTAAATCGAAATATCCGGGAACCGTTAAATTTGTTCAATTGGAAGTCATCAAAAACCAAGCCGGTCAACGAACTTCGCTTTCCCGAAATGGAGCCGTTGCCGTTCTTGATCCGAAAGGGCGGGAACGGGAAAAGTACAGTATTCCAATCGGAGCGACTCTTTATGTTGACGAAAATGAAAAAATTGATGTGGGTCAAAGTATTTGCAGTTGGGATCAACATAGTGTTCCGATTTTGGCAAAGGTTTCCGGCTATGTTTATTATGAAGACCTTGTTGAGGGCGAAACAATTCGTTACGAACAAGACCCGCATACCGGAACGCAAATTCGTACTGTTTTGGAGTCAAAGGGAGACCGGCATCCGCAGATTGATTTGAAAAACGAAAAAGGAACCGAAACGCTTGACTTCTATTATTTGCCCGGTAAGACATTGATTAATGTTGAGAACGGGGAAAAGGTAATACAGGGACAATTGATTGCCAAGACGCCTCGTGCCGGTCGTAAAACGGAAGATATTACAAGCGGTTTGCCGCGTGTAACGGAAATATTTGAAGCACGAAAACCGAAAGACCCGGCGGTTATTGCGGAAATTGACGGGGTGGTTGAACTTGGTGATAAGCGGCATGGCAAGCGGACGATTGTCATTAAAAACGATGATACCGGGGCGGCGCGTGTTCATGATATTTCGCACGGAAAACACATGAGGGTTCACGCCGGCGACTATGTGAAGGCGGGCGATGCGATTACGGACGGACCTCTCGTGCCGCACGATATTCTTCGGATTTCCGGCGAAGAGGAGGTTCAGGAATATCTTGTTCGTGAAATCCAGAACGTGTATCGAAGCCAGCGTGTGAAGATTAACGATAAACATATTGAAAT
>JAISQH010000438.1 GCA_031274385.1 Planctomycetaceae bacterium
ACTTACCCCGTGCTGCGCTCCGCTTGCACGGGGTTATCCAAATGAAACTCCTTCGGAGTTGTTTTACGGAGTTGTTTTAATTCATCGTTCATAGTTCAATACCAAAACAATTGACCAAATAATTTGCCAAAACATCAATCGTGTGACTGCCGAAAGTATATATTATGAAGTTACAAAAAATATTCTTTCGTGATTTTCGTGGTTAAAATTGTATTTTTAGAAGTTCCTTAAAAACATTGATTTTCTTCGTCGCGTTTTTGTGCGCAACAAAAAAAAGATGAAACCCATGAAAAAAATAATTCTGTTTGTTTTTGTTGTTGTGTTTGTATTTTGTAAAATTCTCAAGGCGGACGATTTGTTTCCGTTTGCTATTTCGTTTGATACGCCGAAAGACGGTATTAATGTATCATCGTTGTTGGATGCTCCGGCGGGCAAGCATGGTTTTGTTCGGGTTCAGGGTGACAAATTCGTAACTGATTCCGGTGAAATCCGATTTTGGGCAACAAATCTTTCCGGTCGCGCCAATTTTCCTGAAAAGGACGCGGCGGAAAAACTGGCAGACCGTTTGGCTCGATTCGGCATCAACTGTGTCCGGCTGCATCACATGGATTCATGGGCAATTTGGGGCGACAAACCAAAATCGCAACGCAAAATTGATCCGGTCATGCTTGACAAACTCGATTACCTGATTGCCGCCCTGAAAAAACGGGGAATTTACGTCAACATTAACCTGCATGTCGGACGTTGGCTTGATGACCGCGACGGCTTTCCGCACAAAAATGAACGTCCCAAATATGACAAAGGTCTTGACAATTTTGAACCGAAAATGATTGAGTTACAAAAAGAATATGCCAAAGACCTGTTGACTCACGTCAATCCTTATACGGGATTGTCGTACAATAACGAACCGGCGGTTGCGATGGTTGAAATCAACAACGAAAATTCCGTCGTTATCGAATGGGCAAACGGTAATCTCGATAATTTGCCTGATCCATACGGAACGGAATTCCGAAAACAATGGAACGATTGGCTTCGCAAAAAATACAAGACGACCGAAGCAATGCTTCAATCGTGGAATTGCGTCAACGAACCGCTTGGCGATGAAATGATTTCCGGCGGCGATTTCACTCAATTGCTGAAATTTGACGGCAAAGATTGGTATTTTCAACTTGATGACAAAAAACAAGCCGATTGCCATGTTATCCCGGACGAAAAATTGGTACGAATTGTTGTTTATCGTGACGGCAAGGTCAGTTGGACGCCGCAATTGATGTTCCGAAATCTCAAGATTGAAAAGAACAAGCCCTACACATTATCGTTTCGGATTCGGAGTGATAAGCCGGTTTCTTTACGGTCTTCTGTTGCGATGGATGCCGCGCCGTGGGAAAATCTCGGAATGTACTCGACTATTTCCGTAACGACGGAATGGAAAACGTTTCAATATCATTTTTTCGGGACGCAGGATTACGAAAAAGCCCGATTTACGTTAGCCGGTCTGAAAGTCGGAACCGTTGAAATTGCGGAAGTCACTCTTCGACCGGGAGGTAATTTTGGTATTGATTCGGATTGTACGTTGGAGAAAGGCAATGTTCCGACATTGAAAAAAGATGAAATGCAACTTTCAGAAGCATACCGCCGTGATTTTTGGCAATTTCTTGTTGACATTGAATGGAACTATTGGCTCCCGATGTCACAATATCTCAAATCGGAACTCAAGGTTTCCTCACCGATTTCCGGGACGCAACTTTATTACGGCTCGAAACATGTTCAGGCGGCGTTGGATTATTGTGACGATCATGCTTATTGGAATCACCCGTCTTGGGGAGTCAAACAATGGGACAGCAAGGATTGGTATATTCGTAACAGGGCTTTGGTCAACTTTGCTGATACGGATATTTTTACGCGGCTTGGAACCCGCCGGATTGCGGGCAAACCGCATACCGTCAGCGAATACAACCATCCGGTTCCGAATCAATTCAGTGCCGAAGGTTTGCCGATGATTTGCGCGTTTGCTCAATTTCAAGGCTGGAACGGCATCTTTCAATATACGTACGCCCATGAACCGAATTTTGAACCGGAAAAATTCACCGGATATTTCGATATGATTGCTCATGCCGGACAACTGGTTCATGCTCCGGCGTGTGCGGCAATCATCTTGCGCGGCGATGTCGCAAGGGCAAAAACAACAATCTTTGGTTTGATGGATCGAAAAATGGAACTCGACGCTTTCATCAAAAACCGTTCACCCCGACAAATTGATTTCACGTCAATTGGTTTGGATTTCCGTTTGGCGTTGTTGCACGGAACGGCTCTTGATTTGAACGGCGTGAACCAAACGGAGTTACAAAAAATCCCGGTGATTCCCGAAGATCAAAAAGTGTTTGTTAGCGACACCGGGGAATTGACGTGGAATCTCGAAGAAAAGGACGCCGGCTATTTTACGCTGAACACTCCGAAAACGAACATCTTTTCGGGGTTCATTAAAAACCGGAAATTCAAGATCGGTGACACGGAATTATCGTTCGGAAAAACGCGGCTTGATTGGGCAACCGTTTCGCTGACGGAACTAACCCCGAACCGAATTCTTGTTGCGGCAACCGGATTCATGGAAAACAGCGGAATGAAATTCGAAAGATACGATGACAAAAACCCTGACCGCATGACGGTTCACAACAATTGGGGAGTTGCTCCGATTCTCTGCGAAGGCATTCCGTTAACATTAAGTTTTCCTGTAAACGGCAAAACGATCCGATGTTTTGCGCTTGATCCGAGCGGTCTTCGCAAAGGAGAAATCGGTTGCGAAATTTCCGAACAGTTTGTTGTTATTCCGCTTAGTCCTCAATCGAAAACGCTTTGGTACGAAATTGTTTTTTAATTGAAATAAAATTATGCTTCGAACTGATGAGATTCTTTCGACGATTCGGATGCTCCATGATGAGCATTTGGACGTACGCGCTGTAACACTGGCACTGAATCTGAACGACTGCGCCAGCATCAACGCCGATCAACTTTGCCGAAAAGTGTACAATAAGATTATGGATCATGCCCGTAATCTGGTTGTGATTTGCGACGAGATCGGGGAAAAATACGGTATTCCGGTTACGAATAAGCGTCTTGCTGTTTCACCGGCGGCGACGATTCTTGCCGGTCATGGTCACCATGCGGCGTTGCAACTCGCGCAGACATTGGACAAAGCGGCAACGGAATGTCATATTGATTTTGTGGGCGGTTTTTCAGCCTTAGTTCAAAAGGGTATTTCTGCCGGTTCGCAAGTTGTTTTGGATTCATTGCCGGAGGTTCTTTCGAAGACGGAGCGGGTTTGTGCATCGATTAATGTTGCATCCCGAAAAGCGGGGATCAACATGAACGCGATTCGGCAACTCGGTCAACTTATTCCGAAAATTGCGGAAGCGACTGTGGGACAACAAGGTTTTGGAGCGGCGAAACTGGTTGTTTTTGCCAACATTCCCGAAGACAATCCGTTTATGGCTGGAGCCTATATGGGAGCCGGCGAGCCTGAAGCGGCGATTAATATTGGAGTTAGCGGTCCCGGTGTGGTTGATTCCGGTTTGCGCCGCCGGATTGAAGCCGCGCGGTTAAGCGGTAAAAAGTTGACGCTGGGTGACTTGGCGGAAGAGATCAAGATAACCAGTTTCCGTGTGACACGTGTTGGCGAATTGATTGGTCGCGAGGTGGCGGAACGGCTCAACACGGAATTTGGTATTGTTGATCTTTCACTTGCTCCGACGCCGACGGTTGGCGACAGTATCGGTGAAATTCTGAAAACGCTTGGTATTACTCAAATCGGAGCCCCCGGTTCGACGGCAGCGATTGCTCTTCTGAATGACGCGGTCAAAAAGGGCGGGCTTTTTGCATCGAGTTCTGTTGGTGGTTTGAGTGGGGCGTTTATACCGGTTTCCGAAGATTCCTGTTTGGCGGATGCGGTGGCTCAGGGACATTTGAGTCTTGAAAAACTTGAAGCGATGACGGCTGTTTGCAGTGTTGGACTTGATATGATTCTGATTCCCGGCGACACGCCGCCGGAGACAATTGCCGCATTAATTGCGGACGAGATGGCGATTGGGGTGATGAACAATAAGACGACGGCAACCCGATTGATTCCGATTCCCGGAGCCAAAGCGGGCGATCAAATCCATTTTGGCGGTCTTTTTGGTTCTTCACCTGTTATGGAAGTTCGGAATATCGGAGCCAGCAACGGTTTTGTCCATTTCGGCGGAAGAATCCCGGCTCCGTTACAATCACTTGGAAATTAGTTTGAAAGTTGATAGTGGAGAACTCGCAAGCGATTAACTGTCTATTTTCTACTATCGATTTTCCACTCTCAAATTTCCGTTTTACACTTCACACTCTCCACTATCAACTATTCACTATTCACTCTCCACTATTAACTATTAACTATTAACTATTATGTCCTATTTATCTGTTTGCGAATTGGCGGCTCGGTCGGCGGGCGAGGTTCTTCGAAAAATGTTTGGCACCATTCATGTCCGTCATAAAAAGAATTTGTTTGATCTTGTAACGGAGGCGGATGTTGCGGCGCAGAAAGTGATTGAGCAGATTATTTTTGAAACATTTCCCGAACATCGTTTTCTCGGCGAAGAGACAACTGCCGGGTTGTTCCCTGTTGTGAACCAATCCGACGCTTCGAAATACTGTTGGATTGTTGACCCGTTGGACGGAACAACCAACTATGTTCATGGATTGCCGTTATTTTGTACATCAATTGCTTTGACGTTTGACAATACGGTGATTTGCGGAGTGGTGTACAATCCTGTAACGGAGGAATTTTTTTCGGCGGAAAAAGGCAAAGGTTCTTTTTTGAACGGTAAACCGATTCGTGTCAGTTCTTGGCAGACGTTGGGCGAATCGCTTGTTTCTGTTAGTTTTCCGACGATCATGAAGGAGGATGATTTGGATTTACTAACTTTTTTGAAGTCGGTAACGGTTTGTCAGGCGATTCGGCGGACTGGTTCGACGGCATTAAATTTGGCGTTTGTTGCGGCGGGGCGATTGGATGCCAGTTGGTCGTTCCAATGCCATCCGTGGGACATTGCCGCCGGAACACTTCTTGTACAGGAAGCCGGTGGAATCGTAACTCAACCGAATGGTCAACCGCTCAAATTTGACGATCCCTCGCCGGTTTGTGCCGTTTCCAATAAAACTCTTCATGCGGAACTGATGAAATTATTGAACGAATAATTAGAACACTTCACGGACATTTTACCTCTGAATAACTTTGATTCAAAAAAATAAATTTTGATGTTGACATTAGGTTTTGTTTCGAGTACACTTCATTACAATGATTTGCGTTTTCGTTGCAACGCCAATCATTGAGTTTCACCAAGTTTCAGATTTACACAAGTTTCAGATTTACACAAGGAGAAAAATTATGCCAGTTCGATTTTTTGTTAATTTAGGCAAGGGGGGGGGGTACG
>JAISQH010000663.1 GCA_031274385.1 Planctomycetaceae bacterium
GTCTTGCTTGACGAAAAGTCCCGTGTTTGCAAGGCTTACGAAGATCGACCGATTCAATGCCGAACTTGGCCCTTCTGGTCACAAAATATTAATTCACCAAAATCATGGAATAGGATTGCCAAATTCTGCCCCGGTTGTAATCAAGGCAAATTCTATTCCCTCGAAGAAATTGAAAAACAAAAAGCCGCTATCGATTTGCAAAACAGATAAACAACCGGATAACTGTCCATTTTGTTTTTCAAGTTTGCGCACAAAGGCACGAAGAACACAAAGAGGATATTTTAGTTTTGTAGTTTTGTCAACAGATTTTACAGATTTAACAGATTCGTTTGTTTTTTATAAAAATCTGTTCAATCTGCGTCATCTGTTGACAATAATGGAACAAGTCTATTTATTTTTCGTTGCGAATAGAGACATAAAAGACGCAAAGAAAATTGATCCGTTTAGAATCAAAACCTTCGTGTTCTTTGCGCCTTTGCGCGAAACATTAAAAAACAAAAGAGACAGTTACTAAAAATCCTCTTTAACTTCTTTCTTCCTGTAAAATGAAAACAAGACCGTTACGAACGGTCTTGTTTTCATTTTCCTTGCGTTTTTGCGCGTTTATCTTCCCAAAATCAAAAACAATCCAGATGATTCTATTCGATTTTGATTGATTTTGAATGGGTTAGAATGTATTGGCTTCACCTCCGTTGATGGAACCAAGTGCTCCCCAAACACCAAATGGCGATTCGCCACTAACAACAGGAGTGGTGGTGGCGGTAATTGATCCTGAGTTGATTGTTTCAGAAACGAATCGGACGGAACCGTCGCCAAGTGAGACATTGACACCGCCGCTGTGATAACTGGATGCAGCAACCATCATGCGGGCATCATAGTCAAGACCGGCACCGGAACAACTCGGTGAGTTGGGCGGCAAAATCATCGAAAAACTCGAAGGTCCTCGTCCATCTGCCCAACGTGTACCGAAATGATCACTTTGTTGGATTGCTCCGCCTGCTGTTTTGTATCCTTTTCCGTCTCGTTCATCAAGGCAGTCTTTAACTGTTACGTCAAAAGCACCGCCGGTTCCGGCAGCAATATCCGTGTTATTATTGTTCATACCGGTTGCGTTTAATTTGTAGGCTCCGCGAATGGTGTTACGGTTTGACGAGACACACCGTTCTGAAAAGACAACCGTATTACTTGTTCCGTCTGACATGGCACTCATACCGTACCAAGCAGACGCAAAACTGTCCGTCGATCCGGGACCAACACAACGAACAAATAAACCGCGAGGATTGACCGGTTTGAAAATGCCTGCGGCATTGTTATCGTTGTTCTTATCGGGCCAATCGCCCAGCGAGAAAACATACGAAACACGCGCATCCGAAGCGGATGCATTGGAATCCGACGGGCAAAGTAAAATTGTAACCGTTGTATTCCAAGGATAACCGTTTCCGGGTGACGGGTCTTTTCCTGCATTGGCTCCTGTTGTGGCTTCGGTATAAATACCGACTTGTTCATAAAACGGCATAAGTAACAGGAGTGGTGAATAACCGTTCCATCGATTGGTTGTTGTCGTTCCACCGGACGGCGTATAAACACAAGAAATACGGCTGTTACCGGCAGGAAACGAATTATTCGTATCGTGATAGTTGTGAAGGGCTATCGAAAATTGTTTCAACTGATTTGAACACTGCATCCGTCGTGCTGCCTCTCTTGCTGCTTGTACCGCAGGTAAAAGAAGAGCAATTAACACTCCGATAATGGCAATGACAACAAGAAGTTCCACCAAAGTAAATCCCTTAAAATAATTATTTTTTGTCATAGGAAACCTCCGAAAAATTGAAGTTAAAAAAATTAATGTTGAAAAAAATCTATTTGAAAGGTTCAACGCTGATATCGAAAGTCATTGAACCTTTGACCTCACAAGTAAGCCCGCTTGTCGTCGGGGAAGTGTACTTTGTGTCTATCAAAGACTTTACCGGTTTAAGGTTTTCCATCATTCCATCAGGATTTTCCTGTGCGTCTTCGTATGCTTTGACTGTAACAGAATACATTCCAAGCTGGATTCCCTCCTTCATATTATTGGCACGGATTGAATATGTTCCGTCCGGCTGGATCATTCCGGCAGCAACAAATGACGCGGTCGAAAACGTTACTTCGCCACGAGTCAATGGGCTTCCATCGGAAAATGTTACTTTACCGGTAACAGAACTTCCCTTGTTACATCCGATAAACAATATCAAAACGAACAGTATCAAAAAATATAAAATAGTTTTCATGTTAATATTTTTGTATTAAAAGGATTAAGGAAGAGACACGGCTTCACCATCGGAAACATCTGCCAATCGGCACAGGACTTCTGCCATTGGTGTTGAATTGGCGAAGGCGCGGACGGAGCCGTCACCGATCAAGAACTGACAAACGCCCGGATGGTAACTGCCAAAACCATAACCGACAACCGGCGAATAATCCTGTTCGTTGGCGGTCGAATCAATATTGGGCGGTACAAAATCGTTTGGTCCTTGAGCTAACCGGATGGATGGATGAATTTGTCGGGAATGTCCCTGACATGACCGAGCATCAACAGTTAAAACAGTACATTCACCTTGTTTAAACCAAGGTGTACGGCAGATATTTGCCAGACCTTGGGGAATATGTTTTTCACCGAAAACGATTTGATTACTTGTTCCATCAGCCCAATAACTGATGGGGTCACGCGGCACGGCACTATCGACGGATTGCGTTGCAGAGGCAGGAATTGTCGCAACGCGAAGAGGACCGCGTTGCGGAAGAACGTGACCCGCAATACTGCCGTTTGTTGCATTAAAATGGGTGTACCAGCCATTAGGAACTGCCGTACTGCCGACAAGGCAAACGACAGCATAATCGGAAACAGGACCGATCGGCATATTGTTATCTGCTGAGGCGGTGTCATGATCAGTAACCATTTGAATGCCGCCGCGACGTGTCGGACATTTCCAAAGAGGAACCGAAGAATATTCGTTTCGTTCTGGTTCCGATAAATTATCCCACCAAATACGGTACCGAGCTTCATCAATGGGACCTCCGGTTGTAAACGTACGAGTTGATGGATCCCAAGTTGCCAAGTCTTGCAACGCCGGCTCTTGACCATTCTCCATGATTTTGTCGTAAAGCGGTTGAAACTCGTAATACGGCATCAGCAAGACGAAGAAACTTGGTCGAGCTGTGTGAAGAACAATCGGTGGAAGTTTACCATTTTTCGCCGAAACGAAATTATGGACAGCAATCCCGTATTGCTTGAGATGGTTG
>JAISQH010000046.1 GCA_031274385.1 Planctomycetaceae bacterium
CATCGCAACTTGACGCAATGATCCACAACTACGATAGGCAGAAACAATCGCCCGCCGCTTGGAGATTACGTCACAAACTTGTTTTTATTTTCACGTCAATAATTTTCATAAGTTAAGGGGTTAATACGGAAGAAACAAACCGAACACTATTTTTTTATACCAGTATAACACGTCATCAGCTGTCCCGCGAATCCAAACAAAAAAGTGTCCCGCGAATGCTTGCACTCGACCTCTAGTCCTTAAACAAGCGAAGGTTTAATCACGTACGAAATATTGTTTGCATCCCCCCTTGAATTTCAGGGCTGATTGACGATAATATCATTTTTGGCACTTAATCATGAAAGGAGTTTCAAGTGAAAAAGAGTATTGAAGACATTATTGGTGATCATCAGTCTGAGGTTAATTTCCATACGGATCGCACGCGAGCGACCTACGGCGAGCCGCAGTTATCCTCCTCTCCGGTGATATTCGAGATCGGCGAGCGAACGAATGGTGTTTCGAATAGTGGAGTTGCGTTAATTCATCAGATTGTCGTACAGATGGGTCTTCCAGCGTCACTTAATTCTGTTCCGGTTTTGGCAATTCATTTGCCGTATTATGAATCGGATCATTTACTAAATATTACGTACAATTTTTTTGTGCGGCGGCACGGCGTTGGAGCACATCGAATATCGTCGCAACGATCCGAGTTATCTTGGTATGCTCGGCACGCATTCGATTCCTGATCCGACAACGGCAGGCGATTTTTGCCGCCGTTATGATGCGACGCAAATTGACGCGTTACAAGAAGCGATCAACGGCGTTCGTCTCAACGTTTGGTTACAACAACCGGCATCCTTTTTTGCGGAAGCGGTGGTTGACTTGGACGGGACGATGGCTCCGACAGACGGCGAATGTAAGCAGGGAATGGATATAAGTTACAAGGGAGAGTGGGGTTATCATCCTCTTATTGTTTCACTGGCAAACACGGGCGAGATTTTGTACGTAATGAACCGTAGCGGCAATCGTCCGAGTCATGAAGGAGGGTACATTTATATTGATAAATGTATCGATTTGTTACGCAATGCCGGTTTTCGTACGATTCGTTTTCGTGGCGACACCGATTTCAGTCAAACGCAACATCTTGATCGTTGGGACGCGGCGGGCGTTCAATTTGTGTTCGGAATCGACGCGATGCCAAATCTTGTTACGATTGCTGATAACCTTGCCGAATCAGAGTGGGAACATCTTGAACGATCTGCGAAATATACAGTTCAAACTGTTCCGCGCGGAAAACGTGAGAATGTGAAAGAGGGGATCGTGATAGAGCGAGGTTATCGTAACTTGGTTTTGGAACGAGAAGATGTTGCGGAGGTGGAGTACCAACCGACAAAATGCCAACAGCCTTTTCGTTTAATTATGCTCCGCAAAACGATTTTGGTCAAAAAGGGAGAGGAATTATTGTTCCCTGAAATTCGTTACTTTTTTTACATAACGAATCATCCTACGAAGTCCAAAGAGGAAGTTGTTTTTGATTCCAATAAGCGTCGCAATCAGGAAAATTTGATTGGTCAATTGAAGAGCGGCATGAAAGCGTTACGAATGCCGTTGAACACGTTGGAGAGTAACTGGGTTTATCTGATGGCTGGTGCTCTTGCCTGGTCGCTGAAATCATGGACAGCCCTTTTCATTGTAACTGATGACCGCAAGCCTGAAGAGATTCACCGTAAGAATCGGTTACTGAAAATGGAGTTTGTAACGTTTTTACAGGCATTTATTTTAATTCCGGCACAAATAATCTGGAGCGGTCGTCAAACGATTGTTCGTTTTCTGAACATCAATGACTGGACACCCACTTTCTTTCGACTCTATGAATCGCTTCGTTATTTTCGTCGTGTCCGGCGAGAGTGAACAAAAAAATAGGAGGAAGCCGGAATTCGGATGTTTCGGTACAGAATAAACGCCTAATCCAAGAATGAATTTTTAATGAAACATGAAATAATCTGAAACAAAAACAACGCAATGCCCCTTGCGATATTTTACGTTGCGCAAAAATATTTCAAATTTATGTAGCAATATATCGCTCAGACTTCGCTTGTTTAAGGGCTAGTACAAATCTCAAAAAACTTTTTCATATCTCAAAAAACTTTTTCATAAGGTGAATTACATAAACCAATTGGATATGGCAAAATAATAGATTCTTTATCATTTGTTTCATATATCATATTAATTGATACTAAAATCCAACCTATTTCGAAGAGTTCTCTTTTGGTTAAGTTTTTATTATATTCTTTTATTACTCTTGCATCTTTGTATAAATATTCAACTCCCTTTTTTTTATCTGTGATTTCATATTTTATACCGTAATGCCGTATGGCATTTGAAAACCTACTAACCCAGCATTGATCAAAAAAAACTGATTTTATAGGCAATATTGTAACGATATTTTCGGTGTAATGTGAAAAAAGCAAAGTATTCGATATTGACGAAAGATATTTTCCAATAGGTAATTCGTTCAAGTCATGTTCAATCAAGGTCTGCTGAATATACTTGACAGATTCTTTTCCTTCTATCATCGCTATTGCCCAAATTGTGTGAATAACAAGATTATTAGTACTGACATACCAATTGTTTTCTGTAAAATTATCTGATTTTGGGGATACCTTTTTGATCTCTTTGCATATTTGGGAGAACAATTCTTTCAATATAGGCAACGATATATGGTTTACGTCTTTTCTGCAAGAAACGATTGCTATTGCTACCATGAGTTTTGTTGCTTCTGAAGTTAATCCATTGTAGTCCAATCCCAAATCATAACGGAAAGAATCATTACGATTGTATAAATAATTCTCGATTATAAATAACTGCTTCTTGATTTCTGTACGATTCATTGCATTGGCATCAAGTAATAACATTTGCAAGTTATTAGAATATCTATCTGCCAAAATTATATATTTTGGGGCTCGGTCAAGTGAAAGTAAGAGACCTATAAGGATCAGCACTAAGATCACGACTAAGGTT
>JAISQH010000127.1 GCA_031274385.1 Planctomycetaceae bacterium
AAACCATCACAAGTTTGCAACAACACTTCCAGAATGTTACAATAATATGTGAAGACTGTTTGAAAGCATTGCAATATATGCGGGAAGCGTATAGGGGGGCTGTAATCGCCACAAGAAATATAAAAGTTCATAGAGATATCGTCCTAACAGTAGAAAGAGCAAGGAATAAAAGAACTCAACCTGTAATAGAACTAATTTTTACTTATGATAACATACCGGTAAATGCGCAATTATTTGGTGATACGATGCGATTCAATGTCCATGCCGATTCATCTGAATGGGCTGAAAACTTTTGCAATTTATTGTTGCGCATATTTCCTAATACAAATATTGAAGTTATTATTTCGGAAGCCAAACATGAAATATTGGGATTTTATGCTGATATAGAAAGACGGCTTAATGAAGGTGATGTACTGAGAAATGAAATTGCATCCCAAGATAGAAATATTGGTGATTTCGTAAAACAATTTCCACAATATGCTCATTTTATAAAGTGAGATAGTTGACGAAAATGGAACGGTTCTGTATCATGAGAATATCGGAGTTACGGAAAACGGCTATTGGGTCGAAGCCAAAGTTTAAGAATTGGCGACGTTTTTCTCGGTGCAAACGGCGAACTTTCGACTCTTGTTTCCACTGAACGTATCGAATTTCCAGAAGGCATAACGGTCTATAACTTTACCGTTGACGGGAATCACGATTATTTTGTTATTGCCGAGACTGCGGAATATGGGCAAACCTGTATTCTTGTACATAATGCTAACGAATTATATCGCCGAGTAAAAGGTAACGAATCACTTACTCGTCTAACAAACAAAGCTGCTGAGGCTGAAGATAAAATAGGTATTCATGGAGTATCTGTATCTGAAACAAAACCTCCAAAAAACGTAGATTATCGTACTGCATTACGTTCTGAACTTGAGCAACATTTTCCTGTTCACGACACCCCATCGCGTATAGATCCTGGTCATAAAACTATTGAATTACCTAATCCTGTTACGCCTGAATCTGTCCGAATTTTTAATAAATTATTTGGAGGTTAAAAAATGAATTTGAAATGCTGCAGAGAAGATAGTTGGTTTTTACATGATTTGCCATTTTTTTATGACTTGATTTTTGATTATTATGATGGTCCACTTGAGGGGGTAACATCTTGTGGTCTATGTGGACAGGGATATTATTACAAATTACTTGCATGGGACAATGACACTTTGGATTATAGGGTGTTTAATTTTTCTGAAATTGATTTTACAGGAGAACAACTTGCTGAAATTCTTGGAATTAAAGAGATGATGAATAAATGTGGTGGGATTGTACCCCCTCAAACTCCGCAGTATTTAGACATAAAAACATTTTCGTCATCGGTCGTGACCCATCTTTGTACATCAGATAATGGTTTTAGAACAGGTTTTTGGAGAAGAATAGTTCCTTCTGCGCTTGTCCACGAATGTTGAAACGCCCTAAAAATACCGGTACGATAATCGAATTTCGGACAAATTTCAAAAAATGTCACGTAAAACAAAAGAAATTGTGGTTTTGGTAATACAAAAAAGCGGCAAAATCGTTCAGAAATTGCGTTTAGCGCATACAGCGAGCGCAGATGGATATTTGACAACCAGTGTAGTTTTAGATACGTTCAACCTTGATGATTGGTAGATATAACCGACCACTGAGAAATTCGAGCCGAACTTTTATTTTCGTACCTGCTCTGCCAACGATACACATTCTTGGTTTGGCACACGGAGTTGAATGTCTGACTTTTGCTCTTGTTTCGATTCGCGGTTTGGCGTTTGCCGCTTATACTTTGTCCGAAAAAATTCTCGGTGTTGATCTGTGGCATTACTGGACAGATCATACGCCCGCCCAAAAGGAAAGTATTATTATTCCGGCTGATTTGAATATTCAATCCGGTTCACCGACATTCCAATTCGTTCAGGCAATAAATTGAAACATTTTTAATTACAATAATTCCATTAACAAACCGTTATAAGGAGAATTTCAATGTACAAAAAATTAATTTTTTCCGCATCGCTTTTAACTTTTTTGGTCAATCTTTCCATTTCGGCGGCGGCTCCTGTCGAGATTTCGTTGGACAAAGATGTTGTTCCCGCTGTGCAATCGGCGGCGGATGATCTGATCTCCGCGTTGCAAAAAGTTTTTCCGAATGATTCGTTTGTTTTGGCAAATGAAACGAAAAATCCGCGTCAAATCGAAATTACTGTTGACGGTCAGGGAACGCCCGAATCGTTTCGCGTAACCAAAATAAATGGCGGTCAGGGACTTCGTATTGCCGGAGCCGATCCGCTCGGATCTGTTTACGGCATTTATCATCTGCTCGAATGTTACGGTTGCGGATTCTATCTGACTTACGATACATTTCCTGTTGCGGAAAAAGGAAACTGGACTATTCCGAAACAAATTCTTGAAAAGGATTTTGCCGACGCCCCGCTTGCCAAAGAGCGTTACAGTTTTAACTGGCATAATTTCTTGTCCGGTTGTTCCGGTTGGGATTTAGCGCAATGGAAAAGCTGGATTGATCAGTGCCGAAAAATGCGTTACAATATTGTGATGGTTCACGCTTATGGCAATAACCCGATGTTCACGTTTGAATTTAAGGGAATGACGAAGCCGGTCGGTTTTCTGGCAAGTACCGCGCGCGGTCGGGATTGGGGAACGCCGCACGTTAATGATGTTCGCCGGATGATTGGCGGCGAACATTTTACTTCGGCGGTTTTCGGTTCGCCGCCTGCTCTTGTTCCGCCGGAACAGCGAATCGAATCCGTGCAAAAAATGATGAAACAAGTTTTCGCTCACGCAAAATCACAGGGAATGAAAATTGCGTTTCAAATAGATGTGGATACTCCGTCAAGTAATCCGCCGGAAATGATTGCCGCGTTACCGGAAAGTGCCAGAATGAAAGTCGGCGGCAATCAATTCCGACCGCTTCCCGATACGGCGGAAGGCAAAGAATATTATACAATAATTCTCAAAAGACTTTTTGAACTTTATCCCGAAATAACATCAGTGGTCGTTTGTACCCGCGTGGCACCGGCTCCGGGCGGATATTCCGTTCAGAATTTTCCCGAACATTGGAAAAAAGAATTTGAAACAATAAAAGACCGCAAGGAATTAAATAACCAAAATCAGTTAGCCGCCTATTTCTGGACAGGAAAAGTCGTCAGGGTGTTTCAGGAAATTGTTCGGGAACTTGATCGCGGTGATAGTA
>JAISQH010000204.1 GCA_031274385.1 Planctomycetaceae bacterium
CAGATGATCAGATTTTACAGATTTTCATCAAAAACGAATCTGTAAAATCTGTAAAATCTGTAAAATCTGTTGACAATAACAACAATAATGGAACAAATCTCTTAAAATCGTTCCCCACAAAATCCGAAATCATCAAGAAAATTATTTTGAATTGTCATTCACTGCCTTGAAAGAGTTGCCGGTTTGTAGTAGATTATGAAAAATTTTTCAATTGTCTTCCACGTTTTAGCCTCAAGACATTTTTTGTTAAGACCATGACCATGACTGAAACCACCAAAACGTTGATTTTTTTCATTCTTGCCGTTCTCCTTCTGGGAGTTGCGGTGTTGACGCGACCTGTTGTGCGTGAAATCAAAATGGAGGAGATGGTTGGCAAACCTCTCTTTCCGAAATTCACCGATCCGCTCGCGGTTAAAAAACTCGAAATCGTTCGGCAAAATGCAGCCGGTGATACGGACGAATTTCGAATCGCCGAAGTGAATGGCGTTTGGTCAATTCCTTCCCATGATAATTACCCCGCCGATGCAAAAGATCAAATGGGAAAAGTTGCCGAATCGCTTGTTGATTTGACGGTGTTGGATGTTGTTGCTTCACAAGCGGAAGGCAACGATACAACCTCGTTGCACACCATGTACGGAGTCATTGATCCGACTTCGGAAAACGCTTCGCTGGGCGAAGGAATCGGAATCAAGGTAACGCTGGGCGGTGCCGGTGAAGAAAAGTTTGTTGATTTGATTGTTGGGAAAGAGGTTGATGCCAAGGAAAAGAAAAACCCGGAGGATCCCGCCGAACCGGCAAAATTGCGTTATGTTCGTGTTGCCGATCAATTTCCGGTCTATATTGTTGAAGTTGATCCGAACCGTTTTTCAACAAACTTTGATCAATGGATTGAGAAAAATCTGCTTGACATTAGTACGTTTGATGTGAAAGAGATTTTTGTTGATGAATATTCTTACAAAATCGAACTGGAAATGACGCAACGCGGTCCGCGTGAAGTGATTGTTCCGACATTTTCCGGTGACATCACGTTTGGTTATGATGGTTCGGCTTCGGGACCGGAAAAGTGGAATTTGAAGAAATGGATGGGGTTTCGCGGCACCAAGTATGAATATTACGAACGGAAAATGAAGCCGGACGAAGAATTGAACACCGAAACGCTGGACGGAATGATTTCGGCGTTGAACGATCTGAAAATTGTCAGTGTGACGAAGAAACCGTCTGTTTTGGCAACGGCGTTGCGTGACGGTAAACCGTTCAAAGAATTGGCGGAAACATCGGATACGTCGTTGAAAAAATCGGGATTCTGTCTTGTTCCCATGCCTGATCTCAAAGGCGGAACCAGAGAACGGATTCAACTGCTCTCGAACGAAGGCGATATTCAGATTCGCATGAAAGACGGAATCCGATACAATCTCCGGTTTGGCGATTTAACGGGCACCGAATCGGAAATCACCGGCGATACCGAAAATAAACCGGAAGCATCGGGAAAAACACCAACAATGGGAGCCAATCGTTATTTATTTGTTACTGCGGAATTTGATGAGTCCATGATTCCCGCGCCGGAAATTAAACCGTTACCGGAAATTCCCGACGGGCTGAATCCGAATCAAACGGAAACAGTAAACAAAGAAAAAGAACAAATCGAAAAATCAAACCAACGTGAGCAAGAACGTTATGACAAAGCCATTGAAGACGGAAAAAAGCGTGCCGAAAAACTGACGGATCGTTTTGCTGACTGGTATTATGTTATTTCGGAGGATGTGTACAAAAAAATTCACTTAACACAGAGCAATGTGTTCCGTGAAAAGAAAAAGGAACCGGATCACGAACATGAAGAAGATCACGGGCATCAACATGAAGTAACCGCTCCCCAACTTCCGAATTTACCGGGAATGGACGGTCTTATTAAGATTCCGGGTATAGACGAAAAACCGGTTGAAGAACCAAAAAAAGAAGAACCGAAACTGGTTGAAGAACCAAAAAAAGAAGAGCCGAAACCGGTTGAAGAACCAAAAAAAGAAGAACCGAAACCGGTTGAAGAACCAAAACCAACTTAGTACGACAACGCAATCATGATCAACCACGAAAGACACGAAAAAGAGTGTCATGTTTTTTTAGTTTTGTCAGCAGATTTTACAGATTTTACAGATTCGTTTTTTATGAAAATCTGTAAAATCTGTTGACAATAACAATAATAATGAAACAAGTCTAATATTTCAAAATCTTTCGTAATACTTTGCCTTTTACTTTTTTTTCCAGTTTCTAACTGAAAGGAACCTTTTATGAAAACGACACGTCGAACGTTCTTAAAAACAACCGCGTTACTTACCGGAGCAACCGCTTTTCCGGCTCCGTCATTACTTCGTGCGCAAGATGTTTCATCGAAGTTGAATGTTGCTTGTATTGGAGTTGGCGGTATGGGCGGTTACAGTGTTGGTAATGTCAAGAATGAAAATGTTGTTGCTCTTTGTGATGTTGACAAAAAGAATCTTGACAAGACCGGCGAACAATTTCCCAATGCGAAACGGTTTGCTGATTTCCGTCAGTTGCTTGATCAATTTGATGGGAAGCTCGATGCGGTTACGGTGGCGACGCCGGATCATACTCACGCGGCGGCGAGTGTTGCGGCGATGCAACGCGGCATCCATTGTTACACGGAAAAGCCGCTTGCTCATGATGTTGCGGAGGTTCGGAAGATGATTGAAGTTGCCAAAGCGAAGCAGCTTCAAACTCAGATGGGAACGCAAATTCATGCTCAACCCAATTACCGTCGTGTTGTGGAATTGATTCAAGCCGGAGCGATTGGCACGGTCAAAGAGGTTCATGTTTGGGTCAATACGACATGGGGCAACCGTCCGATTCCGCCGGGAACGTTTGAGGTTCCTGAAACGCTTAACTGGGATATTTGGCTTGGTCCTGCGGCGGTTCGACCGTACAATCCGTGTTATGTTCCGGCTAATTGGCGTTCGTATTGGATATTTGGCAATGGGACGCTTGGCGACATGGCTTGTCATTATATGGACTTGCCGTTTTGGGCTCTTGGGCTGCGGCATCCGGCAACCATCGAAGCATCAGGTCCGCCGGTTGATGCGGAATGTTGTTCGCTTGGTTTGACGGTTAAATATGAGTATCCGAAAACCGATCAGCATGAGGCATTGACTTTGACGTGGTACGATCATGATCTCCGTCCGGTGTTGCTCAAAGAACACAAGATGCCGGAATGGGGAGCCGGTGTGATTTTTGTTGGCAATGAGGGTTTATTGCTTTCGAATTACACGGAGCATCATCTTTACCCGGAAGAAAAATTCAAAGATTACAAACGACCGGAGCCGACCATTCCTCCTTCGCCGGGTCATCACGCGGAATGGCTTCACGCAATCAAAAACGGCGGAACAACTTCCTGTAACTTTGATTATTCCGGTACGCTTACGGAAGCGGTGTTACTTGGGGCGGTTTCGTATCGGGTTGGTAAAAAGATTGCGTGGGATTCTGCCGCGTTCAAAACCGATCTTGCCGAAGCCAACGCCCTGCTAAGTGTTCCGCGACGGCAAGGTTGGGAATTTTGATTTTATCATTTTACTGATTATTTCGGATTTTGTGGTAGTTTACACTTGAAAGGAAAACTTCGATTTTATCAGCCCCTGAAAGGGGCAAATACGGTAAAGTAATTGAACGGTAATGTGAAATTGATTTTAGTCGCGCTAGCGACGTTATTATGCATAACCGGCGGTGTAGCGCAGCGTAACCGCCGGATCGCGTCCCTCCCCCACCAACAAGTCGCGCAGCGACGACATTATCAAAAGTGGAGTTTAGGAAATAAGACAAAAGAAATTTTATTCGATAATATCGATAATGTCGTCGCTGCGCGACTTTGATTGTTTGTTACAATTGTCCGGCGGTTGCGCTGCGCTACACCGCCGGTTATGCATCATGCCGTCGCTGCGCGACTATGGGATAATTTGTGACTTGGGGTTTGTGATTTGTGGAGGACGCAAGTGCTTCAAAAACCGACTACTGACTACTAAAATCATCACCACAAAAAATGAAATAAATCAGAGAAATTAAAATAGACAGTTACTTAAAAACTATTAACTATTAACTAAAAACGTGGATTTACATTTAAGAGATAAGGTGGTTCTTGTAACAG
>JAISQH010000249.1 GCA_031274385.1 Planctomycetaceae bacterium
AATTATCGTTCCTCGTTTCCTACGAAAATGACAGTGCGACAAGTAAATATGTTACCGAAACAATAAAATATTGTATCAATAACAATCAAATTTGACGTAAAATCAACAGGAACTAATTAACACGCGTCCGCCCTGGCAAGCTCGTTGACTGTTTTGTCACCACGACTCGCTGCAAGCGCAACCTTCGCTCGAAACGATGCCGAATACAGCTTACGTTTTCTAGACATAATGTCTCCTTGAATAAAATTAACCGCTAATGCGGATTATCGTAAAATTTCATCCAATATACCATTGTCCAATTTACTGGGGACACCTCAGAGTATATTCCTGTTAAATATTGTGAACAGTTACATTAGAATCAGACGAAAACAGCATTTTCAATTTTTATTTTCTTTATTTTTCTTATTTTCCCCATTTTCAATTTTTTCAAAATAATCCACAAAATTTATAAAATCAGTATAAAAGTTAAAATCCGCTGCCGATATAGTAATTTGTATCAAGAGAACGGGGAACGAGCGATTGTCGATTTGGCAAAAACAACCTCGATTTCCGATCACCAATACCACTTATGGAGTTTTGAAATGCAAGTTAAAGTGTACACACCGCGAATTATTGAAATTGCCAGCGAATACCTTCCGGCTTTAGCCAAACGGGCAGCCGACAGTCTCGGCGAACGGGCTGGGGAAATCTCGGCAACTCGCGGGCATCTTGTTCGTCAGGCGGTTCAGGATGGATTAATTCGGGAATTTGACGATCTGATTGCCGAAGACGGAACCGTTGATCTGGTCTGCGATCCCGGCATGGAAATTCCGCTTGAACTCGAAAATCAAACGTTGACATTAACGGAGTTGCTCGAAGCACTTCATTACAAACGGAGTTGGTCCGAAATGAAATCCAAAAACGAAGCGGCTTGAGGTTTACATGACGAGCGATCTTTCCCAAACAACACAATCCGTCGCGATCTCATTTAAGGATTTTCGCGATGAAGAGATTGTCGATTTTTTTGCGAACGAAAGCCGGAAGTTCCGCCCTGAAACCGCACCGAACGGATTCGGACGCAGCCGGTTGGTGGGTGCCCCGCATTTTCCGATGGAACGCAAAAGAACCGCCGCATTTCGGGTCTCGTTCCGTTCGAATAATCTGCAACAAAAAAATTGTCCGCCCAGCGTTTTGAGAACAGAATCAGTCGGAACCATTCCGATTCCGCCGGACATTTTCACGTTCGCCGCCAATCAGGACATCCAGACCGCAACCATCAAAAACCGTTCCGCTGACCGACATTCCAAAAATCCGAAACGAAAACAAATCAAAACGATTGAACCGTCATTCGGAAAATCAACCCGATCTCTTGCTTCGGTGTTGATGGCGGAACGCCCGACCCAAAAACAAACCACAAGAACCGTTTCCAATCCTTTGGAAAACGGAACAAAAAAATCGGGATTGCCATCAATCAATATACCAATCAATATACCAATTAATCTTCCGATCAATACTCCGGTTAGGGAAACAGAAAAAACGGAAAAACAGTTGTTCGAATGTCTTCGGGAAACGGACGAACAACTTGATCGATTGATTGAGACCTGGCCCCGCCTCTCCTCACAACTCAAAGAAACCATCACCACCCTCCTCGAAATTTCCGAAAAAGACGAGTTGTCGATAATTGACAATTGAAAATGGACAATTGAAAATTAAAAAGACAATGATTCCAACTTCGTTCGGGAAAAACATCTTCCTCATTTTCAATTTTCAATTTTCAATTAATCTGTCCATTTTCAATTGTCCATTGATCTGTTGCTAATCTTTGGGAATCTGGTATTCTTAAATTTATTGATAGTCATCAGGTACGTTTTCCGTTTATTTTTTTCGGAATTTCCCCAAATGTCAAAGGTTGCGTTCCTGATCGTTTTCCAAGAGTGTTCCGAAAAAAGCCAAGATTCCTTATTATGTTGATCTGAAGATGATGAACTTTTTTTGTAACCTATTTTTACTTTTACTTTTTGCGGTTTTGGCGACATTCGGTTTTGTTCGCGGCACTTGCAACGCTCAAGCACCTTACCTACAACGTCCGGTCTATTTGTATCAACATCAGATCATGTCCGGTTCGGCTCCGGGAATCATGGTTCCGGGAAACACGGTTCTTCCTCCCGGTGTTGCTTGGACTAACGCTCCGACACAGAAAAACACGGTTCAAAATGCGGATCCCTCTTGGACACAACTCATGATTAAAAACGAAGATCGTTTTTTCGATTTTAAGACGGTTGCCAAAGGCGTTCATGCGGAACACCGTTTTGTTCTCAAAAATCCCTGGACGGAACCGGTTCATATTGCAAGTGTATCATCGAGTTGTTCCTGTACTTCGCCGTATGTTCTGGACGGTAAGGACGAAATTCAGACTTATGAAGAAACGGCGATTGTTGCCCGATTTCGTACTGATTTGTACGAAGGTCTGAAAAACGCAACTATTACGGTTGTGATTGATCGTCCCAGCCGAGCCGAATTTCAGTTGAATGTACGCGGCGAAATCCGTTCGGACATTTCAATTGAACCGAATCTTGTTAAACTCGAAAATATCAAAGAAGGTGAAGAAGCAACCCGAACCTTGAACATTGTGTACACCGGTTCCAATTCCGCCTGGAAAATCGTTGATTTCAAGAGTCAAAACGAACATCTGACCGGGAAAATCCTCGAATTTCAACCGACATTCGGAAAAATGACGGCAAAAATTCAGGTGGTACTTGATAATAAAGCACCGCGAGGTGATTTTATTGACCGCTTATTTTTGGTTACGAATGACCAAGAGAGCCGCCGTGAAATTCCGGTGATTGTTCAGGGAACGGTTGGAACGGTCATTACGATTACGCCGCAAACGGTTTTTCTTGGTTATCTGAAACCGGGCGAAGAATCATCGGTCAAGAGTGTTATTGTTCGGGGAACGCAACCGTTTCGCATTAAAAAACTTCTTTGCGACAACCCCAAAGTCGAAATCAATTACACACCGCCCAATGACAGCCCGCCGAGAATCATTCACAAAATTCCGATCCGTTATACCAATCCTTCGGAAGGAGAAGGATCGCCAATCGACGGCAAAATGCGTGCGGAAATCAAAATTGAAACCGACATCCCCGACCTGACTCCAGCCTTTCATGTTACAATGGCAATCAAAAAAGAAAACGAAGAGTAAAACAAGTTAAGTGCAACAGAAAAATAATACGTGTTGAATTGAACTATTGAATATACTCATTCCATTTTCGTTTTTCTTTTTTTCCCGTTCCGTTTTTGGAGTTTCCAACAGGCAAGGTAGGCAGCCTTTCTCCGCAAAGGCTGTGGTACTCGCCGACTTTGGTTTACCGGAAGACATGGCGTTACGTCGTTCAAGTCGGCGAGTACGCCGCCGCTATTTACCAAATGTCTCGGAGAGAGATCGCCTACCTGATGACTCTATAAAAGGAAAAATAAAACCGAAAATTCAAGTGAAAAAAGTATAGTATTTTTTCACACACTGAAAGGGTGTCCTAATTTAGGAAACCCTTTCAGGGTTTTATCGTCAT
>JAISQH010000275.1 GCA_031274385.1 Planctomycetaceae bacterium
ATTGACACACCGGAAGATTACAGACGATTCGTGAACCGTGTTACGGTAACCGCCGCTGTTTCAAAAAATCAAACAAATGAAGAACGTCACCATTAAAGAAAACTCCTAAAAACGAAGATTGCTAAAATTGTATTTTCAGAAGTTACCGAAAATTATTAACAATAAAAAGAAGTAAAACTGTTCCTATTTTCCCACCTATAAACAATCATGCCGATATCTGAAAAAACGAATAGACGAAAAATACCGCCGGTACTGGATCGGGTTCTTGCTGCGGCGAGGGTCGCCGAAGAAAATCGCGGACAGGATATTTTGATTCTTGATGTTCAGAAACTGACAAAATCGTTTGATTATTTTCTGATTGTTTCCGGTTCGAGCCGACGTCAGCTTTACGCGATTGGCGATGAAATTCAAAAGAAGCTTGCCGGAGAGATGGGAGACGAATGTCTTTCTGTTTCCGGTCACACGGAAGGTCGTTGGATTGCGATTGATTATGGCGATCTGATTGTCCACTTATTCGAACCGGAAACACGAAAATATTATGCTCTTGAGGAACTTTGGGGAAAAGGAATCCGGGTGGAGCCGCCTGTGAAACCATCAACGGAACAGGCGGTGGTGCCAAAAACGGAAATTTGAAAATCACACCCTGTTGATTTTGAAAGTAAAACCGTTACTGATTTTCCCATTTCCATTTTTCCCATTCTTTATTTCCCCATTCTCTCATGTTAATCCGCGAGATCGAAACGAAACATATCCTGACACACAGTAAGTTGCCGGGACTTGGTTACAGTATTAACCCGTATGTCGGCTGCCAACACGCTTGCGTTTATTGTTACGCGAGATTTATGAAGCGGTTCACGAGTCATAATGAACCTTGGGGGCAGTTTGTTGATGCCAAAATAAACGTGACGGACGTTTTTGGTGCGGATATTCTCAAGGTCAAGCCGGGCGAAGGCGCGTTTATCGGCAGTGTAACGGACGCTTACCAACCCGTCGAAGCCCGATACAAACTGACGCGTTCCCTTCTCGAATGTTTAACGAATTTACCGCCTAATTTGTTTCATGAAGGATTTGCGGTTTCGATTCTTACCAAGTCTGATCTTGTGTTACGGGATTTGGATGTGCTGAAGCGGTTGGAGAAAATTTCTGTTGGTTTTTCGATTGCAATGATGAACGAAAAAGCCTGCCGGTTTTTCGAACCGCGTTGTGTACCTATCCGGCAACGTCTTGCCGCCTTAAAAACGTTACGTGAAGCGGGAATCCGAACTTACGCGTTTATCAGTCCGATTTTGCCGGGAATCACCGATTTGCCGTCGATTTTCGCAGCACTGGAAGGGAAAGTCGAATACGTCTGCGGTGAAACACTGAATTTACGTTGCGGTAATCTCGCCGAAACTCTTCGTGCCGCCTCGTTGTGGAATGAAGAGTTGCGACCATTATTTGAACAAAATACTCGCAGTCTAAATTATTGGAAATCTGTTGAGAGGCAATTTTACGAACTGGCAAAAAAACATGCCATTCCCGTCAACGGTTTCTTCCACCATATCGCAAGCGAAACTTATTAAGGTACAGAAAATGACACGCATAGTAACAGTCTATTTTGTTTTTTAAAGTTTGCGCGCAAGACGCAAAGAAGAATATCATTGGTTTTAACGTGTTCGGTTTGAACGGTGAATTAAAACAATTCCGTAAAAAACTCCGAATGAGTTGTTTTACGGAATTACACAAACAAAAAAATCACCGCAAATCCTCTTTGCGTCTCCGCGCGCCAATGAAAATAGACAGTTACCGGACATCGTATCGCTTTTTTTGTCCGTCATTGAATAAAACCGTTACGGAATAATCGTTGTTGGCAACGACTGATTGTACTTTAATTGACATTGTTTTCTTTATTGTTCAATTTCAATTTCAATTTCAACAAGGGGCAGCCGCCGTAAAAAACCGGGGGCAAGACGCCCCCGGTTTTTTGACAGTAATAAACGGTTACACTTTTTCGATGGCGTGGAACCGGCAGGAATCGGCGCAGGCTCCGCAACTGATACACTTATCGGTAATAATATGATGCGTATTCTTTACTGTGCCGACAATCGCTTCGGAAGGACATTTTCGTGCGCAAAGTGTGCAGCCGGTACATTTTTCCGTAATACGGTACTGAATCATCTCCACACACGCCTTTGCCGGACAAACCCGGTCATAAACGTGCGCTTCATATTCGTGCCGAAACCAACGCAACGTTGAAAGCACCGGATTCGGAGCCGTTTGACCCAAACCGCAAAGCGACGTGTCGCGGATCACCTCCGCCAAGTGTTCGAGATACACCACGCTTTGGAACCGTTCAAGCGTTTGCTTGCCGGTTTCAGACCGGCGACCGCGTGTAATTCGATTCAGAGTTTCCAACATCCGCCGTGTTCCTTCGCGGCACGGAATACATTTGCCGCAACTTTCACGTTGAATAAAATCCATGAAGAATTTTGCAACATCAACCATGCAGTTGTCCTCGTCCATCACAACAAGACCGCCGGAACCCATCATGGCTCCAACCGTTTTCAGCGATTCGT
>JAISQH010000298.1 GCA_031274385.1 Planctomycetaceae bacterium
TTTAATTCATCGTACAAACCGAACATATTATTAAAAGTTTTGCGAACAACGGGATGTTAATAATACCTTTACAAAAATAATTCACAAAAACATGATCTTTATGACTGCTGACAGTATAATAAGGTTGATCTTTTTTATGATCAATGGCTACTAAGGTTGTTTTTGTAAGAAAATAAGGTTGGAAATAAGGTTTGTTTTTTCGACTGCGTTGAAGTATTCCACTGAATATATTACAATTTTTTAAACTGTTCGAACTTTGTTCCGGCAAATTCACAAACTCGTTTTCCACTCTAAAAAATGTACCGATTATTTTTATTTTTGTTTTGGCTTTTACCTTTGTTTTTTGTTTGGTTTTTTGCATCAGCTTTTAGTTTTGGTGCGGAGGATTCGGTACAGATACGTCAGGCGGTTGATCTTGTTACACCGTTTTTGGTTCGTATTGATACGATTGGCGGTCACGAAAAAGTCAACGATGAATTGGTTAACGAAGGAGCCGGCAGTGGTTTTCTTCTGGATCGGGAAGGTTTTGTTATTACCAGTGCGTTCCATTTTCTTCATGAGCCGTCGTCGATTCTTCTTCAATTTTCTGATGGTTCCAAAAAAGTTGCGCGAAAGGTTGCTGCGGATCGGAACCGAATGTTGACGCTTTTGAAGGTTGAAAATTTGAGCGATGATTTTTTGAACAAAATTTTTTCTGTAACACCGAAGGTTCGAACCAAAGATTCTATTTTAATTGGCGAATGTTGTATTGCGGTTGGTGTTGCACTTTCGCGGGAGGAGCCGAACATGGCACTTGGTATTGTCAGCGGCAAGAATCGGATTTGGGGCAAGGCACTTCAAACGGATGCGGCGGTGGGACCGAACAATTACGGTGGTTTGTTAATTGATCGGCAGGGCGAATTACTTGGACTTTTGGTACCGCTTTCGATGATGTCAGAAGAGTTGACTGCCGGAGCGGAGATGTACGATGCCGGAGTGGGCATGGCGATTCCTTTTGAGGACATTCAACACGAAACGGTTCTTGGCAAACTTAAAAAAGGTAACGATTTAGAGCCGGGTTTTTCGGGGATTCATTTCAAAGAAAACCGTACCTTTATTGGTGAAGCGGTGATTGATGCGATTCTTCCGGGTTCTCCTGCTGCCGAAGCCGGTATCAAAACCGGTGATAAGATTACGGCAATTGACGGAAAACCAATTGACTCGGCGTTGGGCAGTACGATAAATCTCCGTTCTCGTTACGCCGGAGAAACATTGACTCTCCGGTTGCTGCGCGGCGGAAAAGAACAAGACCTCTCGCTAACATTGTCAACCTTTCCAAAGAAAAAGAATGAAAAATAAAAAACCGTCTTCGGAAAAAAAGACTCCGAAAACGGCAATTTGTGAAATCAACGGTCTTCATTTATAAGTAGATTCTGTTGATTTTACGTAAAATCAACAGAATCTAAACCGAAGTTCCAGCAAAAAAGCGTCATTTTTTTGCTGGAACTTCGGTTTAAAATAAAAAAATCCGCCCTTCCCTATTGAGAGGAAAGGACTGATTTTTATGAAATCACAATGGAAAATTGACCACCTACTGCCGATTTTCCCTTCACACCGTACTCCAGAGGACTCGAACCTCTAACCTTCGGTTCCGTAGACCGATGCTCTATCCAATTGAGCTAGGAGTACTCAAAATTTGTTGTTGAAATTGTCAATAATGGAAAGCTGTCAATAATTGAAAGTGTTTTGCAGCGTTTTGTGATTGGAGAACGACAAAGTTAAAAAAGATTAGTCCTTATTAAAACATTTCAACGTTTTTTTGGCAAGGGGGCGGGTATGAAAAATTATTGATTTGTTGATTTATTGATTTATTGATTTTGTTTTTACCAATCCAGCGGTTGTTGCCATGCTGTTTTGAGTTCGTCGATGTTGACGGAGAAGGTATTGCCGAAGCGGAGCGTTTTTTCTGTGACAACTTTTCCGAGTTGACGGGTTGGTAATCCTGCGAAGAGCGATTCGAATGACGGAGCGTGAATGGGTTCGAGTTCGACGAGGAAGCGGCTGTTTGATTCGCTGAAAAGGGTTACGAGATCGAATTTTCCGGTCAGTTCCGCGCCGAACCCGCCTGCAAAACACATCTCCGATACCGCCACCGCAAGACCGCCCTCACTCAAATCATGAACACTCCGCACAATACCACGAACAATCGCCTCATGCAACCTCTCGTACAATTTCTTTGCCCTCGAAACATTCAATGACGGCGTTTCTCCGTTTTGTAAATTTTTAATCAAAGCAAAATGAGAACCGCCCAGTTCGTTTTTGGTTTCGCCGATTTGGTACAAAATATTGCCCGGTTGTTTCAAATCCATTGTAACACAAGTTGCGATGTCATTGACCTGACCTATTGCCGAAATGAGCAATGTTGGCGGAATTGCAATCGGTTCGGCACCGACCGGGCGAAATTCATTGTTGAGGCTATCCTTGCCGCTGATGAACGGCATTTCGAAACCGAGTGAAATATCGTAACACGCCAACGCCGCCTCCACCAGTGAACCGAGCGTTTCGGGACGATCCGTGTTGCCCCAGCAAAAATTATCGAGCAGTGCAATCGTTTTCGGGTCGGCACCGACGGCAACCGCGTTTCGGATGGCTTCGTCGATACCTGACGCTGCCATGCGGTACGGGTCAAGATCGCCGTAAAGCGGATTCATGCCGCAAGAAAGCACCAAACCACGCCGTGAATCCAAACGCGGACGCAACACCGCCGCATCACCGGGACCGTCATTGGCAACACCAACCAACGGCTTAATCACACTGCCACCCTGAACTTCATGATCGTATTGACGAATAATCCAATGTTTACTGGCAACATTAAGCGATGACAAAATTTGTTTCAAATCATTCGCAAAATCATTTGTTAAATTGTTCGTTAAATTATTCGTTAAATTGTTTTCAAAATCGTTCGTTAAATGATTTGTTGAATTATTTGTCGCATTATTTACTGAATTATTTACTGAATTATTTACTGAATCATTTATTGAATCGTTTATTGAATCGTTTGTAACCGGAATGGGCGTTAAACGGTTGTCGGAGTTGCGGCAGCGATAACGTGCTTCCCGTACAACAGGCGGACGACCATTGTGTAACAGCGACATGTCAAGATCGGCAACCTGTTGACCGTGATAATTCAGTGTCAGGCGTCCTGTTGGTTTGAACACGCCCAGAACTGTCGCTTCAACATCTTCATCGTTACAAAGTTTTTGAAATTCGTTCCATTTTTCAGGCGGGACTGAAAAAACCATTCGTTCCTGTGCTTCGGAAATCCAGATTTCGGTGTAACTTAAACCTTCGTATTTCAGCGGGGCGTTGGACAATTCGACTTCGGCGCCGATTGTTTCGCCCATTTCACCAACAGCACTGGAAAAACCGCCCGCGCCGCAATCAGTCACGGCGTTGTAAAGTCCGCGATCGCGGGCTTGAAGCATGACATCGAGAACCATTTTTTCCGTAATCGCGTTACCGATTTGCACGGCACCGCCGGAAATTGTTTCACTTTCGCTGGTCAACTCCGCGCTGCTGAATGTCGCGCCGTGAATCCCGTCACGACCGGTTCGACCTCCAATCGTCACGATCAAATCATTGGGTTTCGGCTCTTTGAATGACTTGTCTTGGGGCAAGATTCCGACATTGCCGCAAAAGACCAACGGATTACCGAGATACCGTTTATCAAAATAAACGGCGCCGTTGACAGTAGGAATCCCCATTCTGTTACCGTAATCACGAACACCGGAAACCACGCCTTTCATCATTCGGCGCGGATGCAGCACGCCGGGCGGCAAGTCCGCAGCGTTCATATCGGGCGGAGCGAAACAGAAAACATCTGTACTGGCAACCGGTTTCGCACCCATACCGGTTCCCATCGGATCACGAATCACGCCGCCAAGTCCGGTGTTGGCTCCGCCGTAAGGTTCCAACGCGGAAGGATGATTATGCGTTTCGACTTTGAAACAGACGTTGTAGTCGTCGTCAAACGTGACCACTCCGGCGTTGTCGGCAAAAACACTGACACAACGTTTGGCAACTTCCGGTTTTGTTTCGCGAAGTTGTTGGGTTGCGGCGAAGATGGTTTCTTTGAGCATATTCTGAAATTGCCGTTCAAACCGGGTTCCGTCGGCATTTTCCCGAACGTAATGGATTCGACCTGCCAATGTTTTATGGGAACAGTGTTCGCTCCAGGTCTGGGCTAATGTTTCCAGTTCAATATCGGTGGGGTCGCGGTCGAGTTTTTCAAATGCGGATTTGATGGTCTGCATTTCGGTGAGCGAAAGGTACAGTTGCCCGTCTTTGCTCAACTTTTGAAGTTCTTCATTGTTCATACTGCGAATCGGCACGGTTGTCAATTGAAATTCGTAGGATGAACCGACATCGAGTTTATCGAACGGCAAATTGCCGAAAACAACCTGTTCAACGGCATCATTGGCGAGCAATTTTGCGGCGAGCAACTTGAGTTCCGCATCGTTGAGACCGGAAATCCAATACTTT
>JAISQH010000304.1 GCA_031274385.1 Planctomycetaceae bacterium
ACACTTACCCCGTGCTGCGCAGGCTTGCACGGGGTTATCCAACTTGAACTCCTACGGAGTTGTTTTAATTCATCGTACAAACCGAACATATTATTAAAAGTTTTGCGAACAACGGGATGTTAATAATACCTTTACAAAAATAATTCACAAAAACATGATCTTTATGACTGCCGAAAGTATAAATAAAAATATTTATCCACAGATTGACGCAAATTTGCACAGATAATTTTTTAGACTCAATTTCATGTTTCAAAAAATCTGTGTCTATCTGCGTTAATCCGGGATAAAAATAGTGAGGGTTGAATTACGGTAAGGCAACACTTAATCCGTCATCCCGTGCTACAAGACGTAATAGTACGTTATTATAATTGACGGTTTCCGTGATAAACCGTACACTCCCATCCATCACCGTAAAGTTTGCACCGCCGGAGTGAGGGGATGTAATGATTGTGTTTGGAGTATAAGCACATCCGCAACCGGAACCACTGCAAATGGAGTTAATTGTGTAACGAATTGCAGTAACACTTGCTGTTGCCCAATTACCAGAGTTTGAATTTGAACAACCGGAATACCAACTGGCACCGACGTATCCGCCGACAGTCCATTCATTTTGTGTTGTTTTCGTACTGTTCCAAACGAAATGCGACTGTTCAGAAACTCCCGCAGTATTACTTGTCCCATCGGTAATGGAAGTCAATGAAACAATGGATGTCGGAAAGTCTTTATGAAGAGGCGTAATAGTTCCATTAAAAGCAAAACGTCCAAAATCATTGGTGTAAGAATTTTGTGAAAATTTAGTTGTATTGGTGGGATCAAGAGGATCCTGATAGGTTCCTGATAATCCGACGTAATGGATTTTTTGTAAATAAATCACGTCTGGTGCACCGAGTGCTCGCGTTGCAGCATTTGTCGTCTCTTCCCTCATTTTTTCTCGGCTACTGGAAGGACAAAACAAAATTGGTATTGCTAAACCATCCAAAGTCTGCCAATTGACATATTTATGCCACGTCACAGTCCATCCGCTACCATATTCAAACTTACAAGCGGCAAAAGCCGATGTTTGTTCGATAAACGGAAACATCGCAACTATCCAAGAACGGCGAAGATAATCATCAACGGCATAAATGGACGGATGGGCATCATACGGCAAGGCATTGTTGACATCATTGTAATTGTGGAGCGCAATACCAAGTTGTTTGAGGTGATTCGTACACTGCATTCGCCTTGCCGCTTCGCGAGCCGCTTGAACAGCAGGTAACAGAAGAGCGATTAACACGCCGATAATCGCAATCACCACAAGAAGTTCGACTAACGTAAAGCCGAACAGAAAGTTACGAGTAGGAGGTGAAGAACGGACAGAACGCGGTTTCAAGAACAAAAACTCGCCGCTATCAACTCTTAACTCTCCACTACAAACAGCCCCCCCCCCGTCATTGCCCAGTTTAACATAGTTTTTTTCATCGTAAATTTCCTTTTTGAAAAATCGTTGAAATTGTAACCTTGACATTGTGCAACTCACACAACGCAAAATACAAATTGAATAGCCAGCAGAATACACGAAACAGAATCAGATGTCAATATAGATTCTTTGAAAAATTTTTTAAAAATTAAAAAATAAAAATTACTAGACCATTTCTCTCACCGCCCTTGTTCCGTAAAAAACAGATTTAATGCCCCGAAGGGGCGTTTTTAGGAAGTTAGAGAAAAGGTCTAGTAACTGACTACAGGCTACAGCTTACAAATTTCCGACTATCGTTAATATTTTATCGATAATGGTATTGCGTATCTTGACAAGCGGGCTGGTTAGGCGATAATTTTAGGTTAATGATCTGCTTGCGTTTTGATTAATTGGCTAAAAATGCGTTTGCGGAATCACCAACCCTTCAAAACCCGTTTCAAATGTCTATTACGAAAGAATTTTTACAAGATTGTACGGACAAATTTAACCGTGCAATGAAAGGTGCGAGTCGGCGTGTCGTGATCTGTGCCGGAACCGGTTGCGTTGCTAACGGCTCACTCGATGTATTTTACGCTCTTGAAAAAAAAATTCAGGAGATCGGAATTGATGTTCAGGTTTTACTCCATTACGAAGAGGACGAACCGGATGGTCATGCTGATTTTCTGCGTCTGTCCAAGAGCGGTTGTCAGGGATTTTGCCAAATGGGTCCGCTTTTAAGTATCAATCCCGATGGCATTTTATACACAAATGTTAAGGTTTCCGATGTTGATGAGATTGTGGAAACCTCCATCCGAAATAAAGGCGTTATCGAACGCCTTCTCTATGTTGACCGCCACAATAAGAACCGGAAATGCACCGGACAGAAAGAGATTCCGTTTTACCAGCAACAAACACGGGTTACGCTCAAGGCTTGCGGCGTGTTTGAACCGGAAGATATTTACGAATATATTGCCAACCGCGGTTACGAAGCGGCACGGCAGGCATGGACGGAAATGACGCCGGAAACCGTTTGTGAAGAGATTGAAGTTTCCGGTCTTCGCGGACGCGGCGGCGGCGGTTTTCCAACCGGGAAAAAGTGGAAGTTTGCACTCAAGGAAAAAAATCCGGTCAAATATGTGATTTGCAACGCCGACGAAGGCGACCCCGGCGCGTTCATGGATCGAAGCGTCATGGAAGGCAACCCGCATTGTGTCCTTGAAGGCATGATGATCGCGGCACGCGGTATCGAGGCAACCGAAGGTTATATCTATGTCCGTCTCGAATATCCGCTTGCGGTACAACGAGTTCGGAAAGCGGTTGCCGATGCGGAACAACTCGGTATTCTGGGCGACAATATCTTTGGAACCGGTCGGTCATTCCGAATTCATGTAATGGAAGGCGCGGGGGCTTTCGTTTGCGGTGAAGAAACCGCATTGATTGCGTCGATTGAGGGTGATCGGGGAATGCCGCGTCCGAAACCGCCGTTTCCGGCTCAGAGCGGTTTGTGGGGAAAGCCAACCGTCATTAACAATGTCGAAACACTCGCAGCGATTCCGTATATTATCATCGAAGGCGCCAAAACGTATCGCAAAGTCGGCACCGAAGGCTCGCCGGGAACAAAAACGTTTGCTCTGACAGGTCACGTTGTCAATACCGGTCTTATTGAAGTTCCGTTTGGTGCGACACTTCGGAAAATTATTTTCGATGTCGGCGGCGGGGTGATTGACAACAAAGGTGATATTTCAAACGATTATTTCAAAGCGGTTCAAATCGGCGGACCTTCCGGCGGTTGTTTGACTCAGGAACATCTGGATTTGCCGCTTGATTTTGATTCGTTGAAAACGGTGGGAGCAATGGTTGGTTCCGGCGGTCTTGTTGTAATGAACAAAGGAACCTGCATGGTTCAAATGGCACGGTTTTTCATGCAGTTCACACAAAACGAATCGTGTGGAAAATGCCTGCTTTGCCGCGAAGGAACCAAGCAAATGTTGGCATTGCTCGATGATATTATTGCCGGAAACGGCACACAGGAAACGCTTGACATTTTGGATCAGGTTGCCCGAACCGTTTCCAAAGGATCGCTTTGTGCACTTGGCAAAACGGCTCCGAATCCGGTTCTTTCGACGATTCGCAATTTTCGGGAAGAGTTGGACGCTCACGTTTTCCAGAAGCGTTGTCCGGCAGGGCAGTGCAAGAGTTTGGCGAGACCGGAAATTCTTGTTGACAAATGCAAGGGTTGTACTGCCTGTTCGAAAAAATGCCCAGTCGGAGCGATTACCGGCGAACGCAAGTTGCCGCACGTGATTGACGCCGAAAAATGTATCAAATGCGGTGAGTGCGCCAGAACCTGTAAGTTCGGCGCCATCATCGGCGTCTGAAATCAGTAGCCGGTAGCTAGGTAGTCAGTGTTTTGTAAAATCACAAGGAAACTTCTAAAAACCGAGACTAACCACGAAACACACGAAATTTCACGAAAAATACATTGCAGTCAATCATTTATAGTAAAAAAGTTGCAACAAAAATTCTTTCGTGTTTTTTTGTGTGTTTCGTGGTTAAAAAAGAGTTTTTAGAAGTTGCCACAAATCCCAAACCGCAACCCCCCAATCACAAACAATGTCTGGTGCAGAATTTCTTGTTAAGGAGACGAAGGGACTTTCGGAGGCGAATGGTCCGAAGTCGTTGATGCCGACATCGCTTCGTTCGGCAGAGGGCAATCTGAATGTTTGTTGGGCAATCAATGATTGGTCACGCTGGCGGCAAGCGGCGCACGATATTAAACAGTATGTTTTGGCGAATCTTGACACGCTTCTCGAACAGTTCGTATCGAAACTCGAAGCCAAGGGCGTCAAGGTTCTTTGGGCGGCTGATGCCGGAGAAGCGAATAACCTGATTCTTGATTTGGCGAAAAAGTACAACGCCAAGACGGCTGTTAAAGGCAAGTCGATGGTCAGTGAAGAAATCGGGCTGAACCATTTTCTCGAACAACATGGGATCAAAGCACTTGAAACGGATTTGGGCGAGTACATTGTCCAACTGGCGGGGCAGCGACCAACCCATATTGTTACTCCGGCGTTGCATTTATCGGCATCGGAAATCGGTCAACTTTTCGCCGACAAAATTGGTGAACCCTACACGGCGGTTCATGAAGAATTGACCGCCATTGCCCGAAGAAAACTCCGTCAAGAGTTTATTCATGCTGATCTTGGATTTTCCGGTGTCAACTTTGGAATTGCGGAAACCGGTACGCTTGCACTGGTTGAAAACGAAGGCAACATCGGTCTTTCCACTTCGTCGCCGAAAGTTCATATTGCATTGATGGGAATTGAAAAGATTCTTCCTCGTCTTGGCGATTTGCCGTTATTTTTGAACATGCTGCCCCGAATGGGAACCGGTCAGAAACTCACATCTTATGTTCATCTTTTTAATGGTCCGGCACCGGGTCGCGATTTGTATTTGATTCTTGTTGACAATGGGCGGACAACCGCGTTGAAAGAACCGGAGTTTCGTGAAATTTTGCAATGTATTCGTTGTGGTCTTTGCATGAACAATTGTCCGGTTTATCGACATGTTGGTGGTTGGGCTTATGGTTGGGTTTATCCGGGACCGCTTGGTTCGGTGCTGGTTCCGCAACTGCTCGGCATCAAAAAGACATGGAAATTACCGTTTGCATGTTCTTTGTGCGGGGCGTGCAGTTCGATTTGTCCGGTGAAAATTGATTTGGCTCATCTTCTTGTTCGTCTTCGCAGAAAAGCCGTTAACGCAAGAACGCCTGCCGGAAATTGGATCGAAACATTAACATGGAGCAATTACGCGTTCTGGATGCAAACCGGTTTCCGTTTCCGGTTTTTGATGCGTTTTGTCAAACTCGCGATTCGAACGGCTCCGTTCTTACCTTGGCATCCTGACAAACTCGGTGCTTGGACACGTGGTCGGGCGTTGCCCCAACCGCCCAAAGAAGGCTCTTTTCGCGCATGGTGGGCTGCCAACCGGAATAGTTGTTAATCAATCTGAAAAGTCAACCTTTATGACTGCCGGAAGTATACGTTGGTCGGATTTTGAGTACCAAAATTCCGAACAAACGCTTGGTATTTTTCAGACTCGTGGGAAAACCGGAAAACATTGCGTTTCGTTATTCTATGAGTTGATTTCCCATTTGGAAAAGTTACGGAAAAAACGTAACCCGGACCAAATTTACGTTTTCGACCATTACCACGATTGTAAAAATATCGGGAAAATTATCGGCGATTATATGGGAGAGGCGGATTTGAAAGTTTGGGACAAATTTTTTATCAATCTACGGGCAAGTTTTACTACGGATAGAGAGCGGGAAGAAATGAAGGATTCGGTATTGGATGCCATACTTGGG
>JAISQH010000310.1 GCA_031274385.1 Planctomycetaceae bacterium
ATACTCGGGCATTATTGAACATCTTGAAGTTTACTGGACAATAGTGTAACAAATGCCTCCATGGAACGCTTCAACGCCGATGTCGCACGCGTCATCGCAAGAGGTCACGGATACAAAGACCAACAATACCTCTTCCTAAAATTAAGACATATCGCAAAAAAATAACAACTTCATAACCCGCAATCACGTGGGAGAACCCCAAAACTCAAAGGCAAAATGTATTTTTAGAGAGGTTCCAGATAGACAGCCCAAAGTCTTGCCATTTTACGTATTGTTCCTAAACCATCAAAAGGTCACAACAAAATTGTTGATACGAACTCAACGCCAATTACTCTATTTCATTTTGCCGCGATTTATGAAAATCAAAATCACTCTCTAACTTTTTTGAAAATTGGAACGGGATGGTTCGATTTTCCAATGGTACTTTTGGTGGCTGTGTTGTCAAAATTGTCATTGTGGAAGGGCAGGGGACAATCGGTTTTTTGGATTGTACGTTTTTGTAATGTGGCTTTAAAAAGGGCAGGGGATCAAATGAAAAAAAATGAAAAAGAGCTGTCCAATCTTTGTGTTCTTCGTGACTTTGTGCGTAATTTATCATAAACTTGGCTGATTGACTACGTGATTTATTCCAACTCTTGCTAAAATTTTACCTTTGTTATTCTTAGCTTGTCTGGACTCAAAGTGATGCGGGGTACCGCTTTACTTCCGGTTTATTGTATTTTACAATACTTAACAAAGTATTTCGCCTGGCGAGGTAGTTTTTGAAAAAGGTGGGCTTTTTGTTTTCACTACATCGCCTGACGAAGTACTTCGCCGAGTGCTGCAACATTTCACTCCCTTTCACTCCCTTAATTAACGTTTCATTATGTCGAAGAAAACCGCTAGAAAAAGAGCCTCTTCTCAATCAAGCCAACAGGGTTTACCGGGATTTTCCTTTATGACTTCGGACTTGATTCGTGGTCACACGGAGACCATTATTTTGGCAAATCTGTTGAAAGGCGATACGTATGGTTATGAGATTAACAAGCGGATTCAAGGCTTGACCGATAGTCTTTACGAGCTTAAAGAAGCAACACTTTATTCGGCGTTCCGTCGGCTTGAAAAGGCTGGACTTGTCAAATCGTATTGGGGTGACGAAGAAACCGGTGCGAGGCGGCGTTACTATTCCATTACTGACGAAGGCAAAAGCGTTTATTGGAGCAGCAAAGTCGATTGGGACAAAGCAAAAGAACTCATTGACGGTCTCATCCGGGAATTTTAATTTTAATTCCCTATAAAAGATCATATTCAAACTTATACTATTATCCGGTTTTTCTGATGCTTGTAACGGAAGTATTGTTGGATTATAATTCATTTTAATCAGTATAGAGACAAAATGTTTAACCATGATATTACCAACGGGAATGAGAGGGAGTGGAACATGAATGATTTACCGGTGATAACAACAGAGTCTGTGACGCCGCAGCAGCCGTTCAGCACAACCGGTTATTTTGTGCGAACGACCTTTTGGGTAACACTTTTACCCGGAATAATCGTTTCCACGCCGGCTTTGTTTCTTGCTTGTTTCAGTCCGCTATTTTTTGTGGCGATTCCGTTTTTCGCTTTTTGTATTTACCTTTGATCGGACAAATTGTTATTGTTACAATCGGAAACAAAAATTCCCATGTCTCTGAATTGATTGATTGGTTTCTTTCTCCGCAAGGTCAGAACTTGATCGAACGTGTTGGTTATGTTCCGCTCCGAAAGGAATCGGCAACCTCACAAGATACTGTTTCGGTATGTCAATAACTCATTGGGTAAATTTCATGACGAGTCGTGCGACATCCAAAACATTGATTCGAACACCGCATGGTATTTACGATGGTGTTGCGCCGGTCATTGTTTCGGCAAGCCGCGCAACAGATATTCCGGCATTTCATGGTGATTGGCTGCTCCATCGCTTGCGTGAAGGATATTGTGTTTGGCGGAATCCTTTCAACCGGAAATGTCAGTATGTTGGATTTCAAAATCTCCGGGCGGTTGTATTCTGGACGAAAAATCCCGAACCGTTTTTGTCCCGGCTCGAAGAATTCAATCAATGGGAATTTTCATACTATTTTCAATTCACGCTCAATAATTATGAAACAGAAAAATTTGAACCGAACCTTCCGCCGCTCGAAACAAGAATTAAAACGTTTCAAAAACTTTCACGTCAAATCGGAAAAGACCGTATTATTTGGCGTTTTGATCCGATTCTTCCGGCGGAAGGGTTGTCTGCCGACTCTATTTTTGAACGTATTTGTTTCATTGGTGACCGATTGGCAGGATTTACGGAAAAACTCGTGTTTAGTTTTGCTGATATTGAAACTTATCCGAAGGTTTGCAGCAATCTGAGATATATTCCGTTACATCCGCGAGAACCTGTTGTATCGGAAATGTACCGAATGGCGGATCGGCTTGCAGAGCAGGGCAGACGCTGGAAAATGCAACTGGCAACGTGTTGCGAAAATATGAATTTTACGTCGTACGATATTGTACCTAACCGCTGTATTGATCCCGAACTTTTGCAGCGGCTGGCTCCAAACGATCCGAAACTGATTGCATTTCTAACGCAAACAGAAAAGGATCGGGGTCAGCGAAAACATTGCGGATGTGTTGTGTCGAAAGATATTGGTCAATACAACACCTGCCCGCATTACTGTGTTTATTGTTATGCTAATACGTCCCGTCAACATATCGAACAAAATGAAAAACGTTTCGGAAAATATTCGGAAACAATTTTAGACGAACAATAAAAACGCGATCATTTTGATGTTTTTTATCATGTTTATTTTTAATTGTACTCAAACGTAAATTAAAATAAACAGTTACCAACCTTTTTTGAGAACAAAATATGCGATCTGACAATCGACGGAATGACGAATTGCGTCCTATTACGATCAAGCGGCATTTTATTGAGTCAACACCGGGATCGGTATTGATTTCTGCCGGTAAAACAACGGTACTTTGTTCGGCAAGTATTACGGAAGAATTGCCGAAATGGATGCCAAAGGATGCGACTCAAGGCTGGCTCACGGCGGAGTATCGGATGTTGCCCGGCAGTACCAACCCACGGACACCGCGTAACGATAAACCGGACGGACGCGCTACAGAAATTCAACGGCTCATCGGACGTTCGCTCCGCTCCGTTGTTAATCTTGAAAAATTGGGACTACGAACCGTTTATATTGATTGTGATGTGTTGCAGGCTGACGGCGGAACCCGAACGCTCAGTATTACCGGTTCGTACATTGCACTAACCGATGCGATTCATTCGTTACAATTACCCGAATCACCGATTATTGATTCTGTTGCTGCGGTGAGTGTTGGAATTGTTGGCGGAGTACCGATGCTCGATTTACCGTACAGCGAAGATGCCGAAGCAGAGGTTGACATGAATCTTGTCATGACTGGGGCAGGGCGGTTTGTCGAAATTCAAGGAACCGGCGAAGAAGCCACTTTTTCCGAACAAGAACTCGCCCAACTTCTCGCTCTCGGAAAAAAAGGAATCCGTGAATTGATCAACATACAAAAAAATACAGACGTACGGTACTTGTCAAAATGACGTGACGATGTATATTTACTTCGTTTACTATCTTTGAAACAGGAATAACCACCATGCTCACTCTCGAAAAATTTCAAGCAGCCGCAACGGTTTTACAAGATGTTATTTTAGACACCGGTTTGGTTTATAGCAAACCGTTCACCCAGCAGACCGGCAATAACATCTGGTTCAAACCGGAAAATATGCAATTGACCGGTGCGTACAAAATCCGCGGCGCACTCTATAAAGTCTCCACTCTCTCGCCGGAACAACGCGAACGAGGACTCATTACGGCTTCTGCCGGAAATCACGCTCAGGGGCTTGGCTTTGCGTCACAATATTATGGTGCCAACGCCGTGATCGTCATGCCGGAAACCACGCCGCTTGTCAAAGTTAATAACACACAAGCCTACGGAGCCCGTATTATTATTGCCGGTAAAATTTTTGACGATGCTTACAATTTTGCCGTAAAAATTGCCAAAGACAACGGTTTTGAATTGGTTCATCCGTTCAACGATCTTGATATTGTTGCGGGGCAGGGGACATTGGCATTTGAAATTTTACGGTCATTGCCGGAAACTGACGTAATTCTTGTTCCGGTCGGCGGCGGCGGTCTCATTGCCGGGCTTGCAACTCTTGCCAAAATTCTTAAACCGTCCGTTACTGTTATCGGTGTCGAACCGTCCGGCGCAGCGTGTATGAAAATGTCACTCAAAGAAGGCAAGGTCACGTCACTTCACAAAGTCGAAACTATCGCCGACGGAGTTGCCGTCCGAACTCCGGGCGATGTGGTCTTTCCTTATGTACAAAAATATGTGGACGACATCATCACTATTGACGACAAAAAACTGGTTGATGTTTTTCTTGACATGATGGAAAGTCACAAAATGATTGTTGAAAATGCCGGGTTGTTGTCAGTTGCGGCGCTTCAATATTTGGAGGTCAAAAACAAGAATGTTGTTGCGCTTTTGAGCGGCGGCAATATGGATGTGATTACGATATCTTCACTTGTTCAGCATGGTCTTCGCAATCGGGGACGCGTTTTCACGTTCAGTGTGCGGTTGCCGGACAAGCCGGGCGAACTGCATCGCATTTCAGGAATTATTGCAGAGGAACGCGGTAATATCATCGAATTACAGCACAATCAATTCGTGGAGATTAACCGGAACAGCGACAAAGGCACCGAACTGGTCGTAACACTGGAAGCGTTTGGTCACGAACACAAAAATTCCATCATGACCGCATTATCGCAACATGGTTATACGGCAAATGTTGTTTCGTAGCAGAAAATGGTGCATCAGTCAATTTTGTTTTTCCCTAGCCGCACTAGCGACGATTAAAAAATAGAATAGACGGAACCATTTTTACCGTTTCAGTTTCGGATCGCACCGCGCCGCCGCGTCGAATCGGGATCCGTCGCCTGCATCTTCTCCAATAGTTCTACGCCCTTAACATTGACCGAAACGTTTTGTTCCCATGATACTCATGTTATTTTATTGACAAAAACTATGTATTAGCCGCCGGCGCACCTATTCTGCGTAAAATTGTAATTCTTTTCGTTCTCCGTTGCGAAGTGCTGTCAGGACAATTTTGTCGCCGAAGGTTGCAGACCCGATCCGCCGCCGTGCTTCCGCTTCGTTATACTCTTTACCGTTTATTTGAACGATAACGTCGCCGGTTTGCAATCCGGCACGCTTTGCTGATCCTTTTTCCTGAACGCTGTCAACAATCAATGTCTTGCCCGATTGCTTTACCGAAAAGCCCCACGAAGACGAAAACCGGGCAGTGATATCAAGCCGCTTCATTTGACTGCTCTGATATATCTTTCGAAAAGCCAAAAAACGAAAATTCAGCTTGACGGCTTCTTCCGGTAATTGAAATGTTTGGTCGAATGGATTTTGAAGAGAAACCTTTTCCGCTATCATCAAACTCTGTCCGCTTTTCACTGCCGTATCGGTCGTTGCCTGAAAAACAAATAGACCGGTTGAATCGTTTTTTCTTACGGCAAATCGAATCAGTTTATTTTTCGCTGCGTCTGTGTCTTCGTTTTCAATCAAGTCAAAATGTAAATCACGTTTCCACTCTCCGCCGTAATCGACACAAAGCCGAAAAGGCAATGCAGGTTTTTTAGGAATAAGGAATTGAGCAACTTTGAAGTTTGGATTTCCCATCGGTTCCTGAATGAATAATCCTTGTTCAGTATCAATCCGGTCTCCTTTTGTCCAACCTCCGCCCCATCCGCTTTTACTCCAATTTTCGAGCGGATCGTGAAAATCCCAAATAACCCGACCGCGACCGTCTTTTCCGCGAAACGCCGCCGCATGGGGAAACGCCGACATCGGAAACGCTTCGCCACTTTGAAGCAGATTGTCCGGCGGATCGGAAACCAATCCGTTTTCTGCACGAAAACGCCCCTTGCCGTCAACATCAATTTCAATCGTGATACGAAACACTTCGTCCGGCAGCCGTGTCCGTGCTGCGGCAGCGTTTGTTACATCCCAAATGGACGGATTGCCGCCGGCGGTTACCATTTGCCGGGAATCCCTGCTCCATCCGACTTTACAGTTCCAATCTCCCGACGGAATAGAGGCAAATGCCTGACATGTTTTCGTATCAACAATCACCGTACCGTTATCTCCGCTGTTTCGGGTAACGGCAAGTTTCGAACTGTCCGGCGAAAAGGTAAGCGAAACAATTTGACCGCCGCAGCCGCCCCATTTCCGAAGGACATCTCCCGTTGCGGCATCCCGAAAATTCACCGCTCCGCCGGAAGTTGCCGTTACAATCATTGTTGCGTCTGGGCTGATCGCGGCTCTGGGGACGGGAACATCAGAGGATTCGTTTATTATCATCACCGGCTTACCCGTTTCCGTATTCCAAACGGCAACAGTATTGTTATCAAAAGCGGAAAGCAATCGGGTTCCGCCTGCAAACAATGCAAGCGCGTTGCTTTTGCCGCTTTCACCATGAATTTGCCAAGAATGGACTCTTTCACCGGAATCCAAGTCAATGATAAGGATATTATTTTTTGAACGGCAAATGGCATAAATTCTTTTCTTTTCCAAATCGACAGCAAAATAATTCGCCCACGAATATTGTTTGTCCCAAACTATTTTTTGGGTATCGGGATTCCAAAGAATGATTTTTTCCATTGATGTCCCAAACAAAATATCGTATCTATTTCCGCCGGTCTTGGGAATCAAAGCGACAGCCGTTCCGCGTTCTGCTCGTCCGTCTGAAACATTGTCGTCCAAAAAAGCAAGTTCCTTTCCTGTTTTTGCGTCCCAAACAGCAACCAGATAATCCTCAGCAACAGCGGCAATCAACCGTTCATCGGAACTCCAATCGGTCTGATAACTTTTGGTCTGCACTTTCTTTGATACGGCAAATTCTTTGACCTTCACCGCATTGGGAATTTCTGCAATAGAAACAGGCGGTGTCTCTAATTTCGGTTTCCGCAGTTCGCCTTCCGCCGGTTTTGGCAACACAATCACGTTGGCATCTTTCCAATCGAGTTCAGGATACTGCTTCTGTAATTCCCGCTTTTCGTCATCAGAAAGAGCAAGCAAGTTCTGCGGTTGAGGCTTTACTGGTTCTTTGGGCGGGTCCGGTTCGGTTTTTATTTCCGGCGTTTTCGGCTTTTCGTCCGATTTTTTTGCAACAGAAATTTTGGGCGGAGTCTTCGGCGGTACTTTGGCAGCGGGCTTTGGAGCGGGCTGCATCAGAAACGAACCGAGCAAGCCAACGATTAAAATTATTGTTGCGCTCAGTGAAGGGACAAGCCAAAACGGGAGCGGCTTCTTCACCGCCTTCGGCACATTTTTTGCAACTGAAATCGGCGAAGCAGGCGGAGAAGGTACTGCCGACGACAACATCGTTTGCGGAACCCAAATCGGCTGCTTCGATTGATTTTCTGATTTGTCCGGCGGCAATTCAATCGTTTCCGCCGGAACACTTAACATGTCATCGTTCACTGTTTCGTTGACCGCTTCATTTGCTTTCTGTTTCGGTTTCGTTATCATCGCCTTAATGAAGGCTTTGCAATTCAGGTAACGGTCTTCCCGCTTCTTCGACAGTGCCTTTATTAAGGCAACGTTAACATAATCCGGGATGCCGGGGATCGGTTCCGGTTCGTCATGCAACACACATTCCCGCAGGATACCGACATCGCTACCCATAAACGGAACGTGTCCCGAAAACATTTCGTACGCCGTTACCGCCAAAGCATATTGGTCTGTCTTCGCGTCCTGATATTTGCCTTGCCACTGTTCCGGTGCCATATACGGTCGTGTTCCGGCAACGTCCATTTGCACTTCACTGAACTTGACCATACTTGTACGAATTTCCTCCGCCAAGCCGAAATCAATGATCTGTACGCCGTCCGTTTTGCTGACCATGATATTTTGTGGCTTAATATCGCGGTGAATCACCTTCTTTTCGTGCGCATAATCCAACCCTTTGGCAATACCCCACAATATCTGAACAATATCGGTGAATGTCATCTGCCCGTGCTTTTCGATGTACTTGCGTTTGTATTCATCGAGCGGCATTCCCTCAACATATTTCATCACAAGATAGAGACCGTGCTGCGGATCAGTGAAAAGACCATAGACGGGACAAACATGTTGATGTTGAAGGGCGTGAACTTTTTTGAACGATTCCTTCACGGAATCCATTGCTTCTTTGACGTGTTGGATTTCTTTCGGTACAAATTTGAGAACAACATTGCGTTCGGCGGTTTCGTCAAAGGCTTTCCACGCTTCTCCCATTCCACCGCGTCCGAGTTGTTTTTCGAGACGGAAATTCCCGCCAAGCAGAAATCCCGCCGAAAAAGCACTGGGTTCCCGTGCGGAAACATCAAAGTATTCTGTGGCGTTCGGGTCGTTCGGGCGAATTATTGTCGGATCGTTAGACATAGTAAAAACAAGAACAGCAGGGTGTGTCCGCAAATATTATTTGATCAATGGTTCGTCCCGCGCAGGAACGTTATTTAGTTGAGAGTGGAGAGTGGAGAGCGTGGTACGCAAGCGTGATTCAAACCGTTCCGTGATGAATAACGCTTGCGAAACCATTCACTATTCATTATTCACTATACTTTCGGCAGTCATAAAGATCATGTTTTTGTGAATTATTTTTGTAAAGGTATTATTAACATCCCGTTGTTCGCAAAACTTTTAATAAAGTGTTCGGTTTGTACGATGAATTAAA
>JAISQH010000313.1 GCA_031274385.1 Planctomycetaceae bacterium
TTTAATTCATCGTACAAACCGAACACTTTATTAAAAGTTTTGCGAACAACGGGATGTTAATAATACCTTTACAAAAATAATTCACAAAAACATGATCTTTATGACTGCCGAAAGTATAGGAAAAATTCAGTAAGGCATCATGCTCCAATTGGTTTTGATCTTTTTAATTAATTAATTAATTAATTAATTAATTAATTAATTAATTAATTAATCAATTAATCAATTAATCAATTAATCAATTAATCAATGATTGAACGGTAAAGTAAGATTGATTTTAGTCGCGCTAGCGACGTCATGATGCATAACCGGCGGTTGCGCATTATGTCGTCGCTGCGCGACTATGGAAAAACAAAAATGAATAGACAACGGTTCTCTCAAAACAAAAAAATAAATTTATTGACGCATGATTACTAAATTTTGTTTCAAAATATTTCGTGATATTTGTACTTTTATTGGGTTGTAAAAATGGACGCGAACATTTTTTATAATTCGACGGGGCGTACTCCGAGAAGGATTTCGAATTGGAGGATTTTTTCTTTTCGCCGGATTTCAACGGTTGCGATTTCTCCCGGTCGGGAAAGAACAACAAGATGCGAGAGTTGCAGCGGATCGTTAATTTCTGTTTCATTCCATCGAAGAATAATATCACCGACTTTGAGACCGGCATCGCGGGCTGGCGATTCCGGCAGAAAACCTGTTACAACAACACCGTGCGGCGTTTCCGATAGATGGCTGGGAATCGGTCCCATATACAAACCAAGCCAACCATGTTTCATTTCGCCATGTTTGAGAATTTCTTCGTACACTTTCTTTGCGAGAAAACTGGGAATGGCAAAACCGATTCCCAAATTACCTCCTGTTTCAGAAAAGATTGCCGTGTTGATACCGATTAACTCACCTTTCAGATTCACTAAAGCTCCGCCGCTGTTACCGGGATTGATTGCGGCGTCGGTCTGTAAAAATTCCTGAACCCATCGTTTGGACGGAATCGGATTGTAACGTTCTGTGGCACTAATGATTCCCGACGTAACAGTTTGACCCAAATCGTACGGATTTCCAATGGCAATCACCTGATCGCCCACTTCGATTTGACGGCTGTCGCCCCAAGTTACCGCGTCAAGATTGGTCTCCTTCACTTTTAAGACGGCAAGATCGGTTGCCTGATCACGACCGATTGATTGAGCTTCGATCACCCGTCCGTCATTTAAACGTACCATAATGGTTCGGGCGTTGGAAACGACGTGTTGGTTGGTCAAAATGTAACCTTTGGAATCAACAATGACACCGCTGCCAACATCCATGCCGATTCCATCTTGTCCGACGGACGCAATCGTTCGAATCCCAACAACACAAGGCGCAACCACTCTGGCAACCCAAGGAATCCGTTGTTCCGGGTCTGGAAGATCGGCAAGGAGTTTTCGTGCAACATCGGCTTTGGCTCGTTCCGTTCCGCGATTCAGAGAATACGCCAACTGTTCCGCAAGCCAAGGAATTGTCAAAACGCCCGCAAAAAAGACAAGAACCCAAAACAGTACCGAAATGCGGCGGCGCGGCGGTGATAAGGGTTGTTGACGCGGTACCTCATGAAACAAGGTGGACGAAACAGACGAATGACGCCAATATTCCGGCGAAGGAGGCGACGCAGTCACTTCAACAAACGGCTCCGTTAAAAACGGATTGTTCGATGAATCGTTGCTTTCTGAAGAATTCTGCTGATCTTCCATGAGGAAAAAAACTGTTCAATAAAATGGACTTTTCGTTTTTGAAATGGTTAAAAACGGGAACGAGAAAATAAAATGATTTCTGTTCCCTTTACGGTTTTATTATTCTCACGGCAAAACATGGAGGATCGCGTTACGAAATTCGATCGGACCGCCTTCGGATTGGAAACCGATTTTACCGGGCGTTTGTTCGGCATCGGTTGCCCAGTTGACAATCTGACCGTTGACAACAATAACAATCAATCCGTTACAACAAAGAATATCAAGCGTATTCCATTGTCCCGGTTCTTTTTCGAGATCGGCGATTTTTTTGAGACCGTTAACCGAACCGAATTTTTCACCGCCGTCACGCGCCGAAGCCCGACCTTCCGCAACTCCGCCAGGTGCCGGAAGTTTCATTCCGTGAAATCCGTACAGATCACCGGCACTCTTCGACGCCAACTGAACTTCAACACAACGCGGCAAAAACGTTTTTTCCGGTTGCTTGTTGAGCCGGAGGAAAATGCCGCTGTTGGTCGGTTTCACGCCTTCAGACCAACGATAACCAACAGACAGTTTGAAATTCTTGTACACTTCTTTCGTGCCAAGCCAACCAAACGGTTCGCCCTTACACAACAGGACTCCATCGCCGGTAAATGAGTAAATCTCACCAACAGCAACTCCTGTCTTATCGGTATGAAAATCCCATTCGGATAAATTCGTTTTCTCAAATAGATTAACCGAATTCAAATTGACCTGTCCAAAAACTGTTGCCGTTGATAAAAACGTACAACAAAACAATAGGAACAAAATGTTTTTTGTCATAGAAAAAAAATAGGGTAAATAGGTTTTGGTTAATTAGTTAAGTTACGTTTTTTTTTTTTTCGAGATATTCTTTTATCTCTTCTATCTTTTCAATTTCATTTAGTAATAACTTCCAATAAAGTACGATAAGTCATTTTCATTATGCAGCATAAATAATTTTCCTTGATGATAAAATTTTATTTTTTCGTATGGGATTTTTCAATGCCTCTTTTTCAACAATATCGACTTTTCTGTTCAATAATTCCGAAAATTCCTTTTCTAAATCAATTATATCAAATAACGTTATATTTGAATTTTTATGAAACGATACAAGAATATCTATGTCACTGTTTTTATTAAAATC